>CAMKGM010000003.1 GCA_946412245.1 uncultured Bacteroidales bacterium | reverse complement strand
TACCACGAAAGCAGTACAAGCTGCCACGAAAGCAGTACAATAATTAACGAACGCGGTACAATCATCATCGCCGCCCTGTACGGTCGTTACCTGTGACGACCGCTGCGACAAAAGGTCTTATTCTGTTGTGGTGCAAAAGATTACCCATCTATTGCCATGGTCGCCACGACCCTACAACGGCACACCATATCAACCAACAAATTCTACTTTTTCCCAAGATTCCCACCTTTCCCAAAAGTTTCACCCTTCCCCACCATCCCTTCATGTTGAACAACGCTACAGAATTCTTAACGAGAAGAGACTGCGATTCAGCATTTTTGTTTATTTTTGTAACTTGAAATGTCTATTCCGCAAAATCAAACACTGTTAAGCAATGCTCCGAATGCTGTTCACATATCTGCTCGCTGCCCTTTGTAGCCTGTCGGGACTATCCCTAAACAGAGTCGCCAATGGTGGCGATGCGTCGGTAAAGGTGATGGTGCGGATTAGCGACAATTCTTCGCATGACGGCATGGATGCCAAAATTCAGCGTCTGGGAGGCACGATTGTGGCCCGCTATGGCAGTTGGTGCACGGTTGAAGTTCCCGCCCACAGTCTGGACTCGCTCTCGCGTGTGAAGCAAGTGACACGTGTGGAACAGCCGCGCCGCTTGCACTTGCACAACGACTCGGCACGGCGCGTGACGGGCGTGGACCTCATTGGCAGCGGCGACGGTCTTTCAACGACCTACGATGGCCGCGGCGTGGTGGTGGGCGTGGTTGACGTGGGCATTGATTACAATCACGCGGCTTTTCGCTCATCTGACGGTAGCACCCGCATTTCGCGGGTTTACTGGCCATGCGACACACAGGGCAACAGTGTGAATATTGACGGACTAGAGTTGCCCGGTTCGGAATATCTGCCTGAAGACATCCCCTCCCTCACAAGTGCAGACTTCACCAACTCACATGGAACCCACACAGCCGGTATCGCTGCCGGCAGTAAGGTGAACCGCTACGGTGGCATGGCACCCGGCGCTGAGCTGGTGCTGTGCGAAATTCCCAGCGAGAGCCTCACCGATGAAGCCGTTTCCTATGCCGTGTGGTACATAGCCCGTTATGCGCAATCGGTCAACCGTCCCTGCGTCATCAACTTGAGCCTGGGCAATCACGACGGTCCGCACGACGGAACGGGAACTCTGGCTCACATTCTTGATGAAGTGAGCGAACTCACCGGTGCCATCGTTGTGGCATCGGCCGGCAATGAAGGGGCCGATGACTTGTATCTGCACAAGGCCTTTACGTCCACCGACACCGTTTGCTACACCCATCTGGCCGCCGTGAACCGGAGCATTGACACTCAGGTCGACGCGTGGAGCCGCAACAACTCCCCTATAGCCGTGCGTTATCAACTCTATAGCCGCGACCACGGCATTATGGCCACGACCGACTGGATTACCACAGACACCTTGATTCTCTTCAATAGCCAAACTCCGAATGTGAACGGTAGCATTGAGGTGAAGACGGGGGTCAACTCCATAAACGGCAAACGCCATGTGCTTGCATCGCCCAAACTCAATATGAGCAACTTGTACCTGCGCATGGGATTCAAAGGCCATGCCGGACAAGAGATTGACGTGTGGAGTTGCGACGGTAATGACCTGAAGAGCCTGGGCGTGGACAGTTGCATGGCCGGCACTCCAGCGTGTTCCATCAGCGACATGGCTACGGGCAAACACTGCGTCTCGGTGGGCTCGTTTGTGTCTCGCACCGACTACCCCTTGCTCAACGGCGACACCCACTATAACGGTGGGTCCTACGGACACCGCTCCTACTACTCCAGTTACGGCATCGACATGAACGGGAACAAGCAACCGCTTGTGCTGGCCCCCGGGCAAACCGTGGTGTCAGCGCTCAACCGCTACAACACCGCTAATAACAGCTCCCTGTATGTGGCGATGTCGCAGGATGAGGAAAACCCTTGCTATTGGGGAGCCAAGTCGGGCACATCCATGTCGGCACCGGTGGTCACCGGCATCATCGCACTGTGGCTCGAGGCCAATCCCCTACTCACCCCTGACGAGGTGAAGGAGATTATCGCGCAAACTGCCCGAACCGACCATTTTCTTGCAAGCGAACTTGAAGCCTGTGGTCATGGCAAGATTGATGCCCTCGAAGGTCTCAAAGCCGCATTGTCAACAGGAGTACCCTCCACAAGTGCGAGCCCGGTGATGCTCAACATCACTTGCCGCAACGGCATTGTGGAAGTTGCACATATGCCTCAATGCGGCAACATACAGGTTACAGTGAGCACCTTGCAGGGTGCTTGCGCTTATCAGCAAGTGCTTGCGGCATCGGCCACCGGCAGCACGGCAATCACCTTGCCACAACTGGCACCGGGCATCTACCTGATAACAGTCACTACACAAACTGAAAGTAAAACCCTCAAGACCATCGTGCGATGAAATTCAAATGCCTACTGCTTTTCGCATTATTTTTCCTGTGTGCGGTGAGTGCTGATGCACAGAGCAAGCTCTCGGCCTCAAGCCGCTTGGAACTGGCGCGCAACGCTCGCAAACTCTCTGCGACACAACAACAAACGTTCCAAGCCTTCATTGAAATAACCGACACCTGCGACTTGCAACAACTGCAGTCGCTGGGAGTGCAAGTGCAGTCGCGATTCGGTTCACTGCTAACGGCCGGTATTCCACTGAGCGTGTTGCCACAGTTGCAGGCCGTTCATAGCCTACAGCGCATCATGCTGGCACGACCCATGACGCTATGCAACGACTCGGCACGCTACTTGAGCCGTGTTGATGCCCTTCACCAAGCAACGGCAACCACGTCGGCCTATACCGGCAAAGGTGTAGTGGTGGGAGTGATTGACTGCGGAGTTGATTTCAATCACATCAACCTGTGCGACAGTAACGGCGTGAGCCGCGTGGTGCGGGCCTATCTGCCTGCCGATAGCACAGGCACTGCACCCATTATCAACGGATTTGCCCTGCCCGGCAGTGCCTATGAAACACCTGAAGCCATCGCCCAACTTTCTACCGACTGCGCTACCTTGTCGCACGGTAGCCACACAACGGGCACCGCAGCGGGCAGTTACCACGGCAACGCTTTCTACGGTGTAGCCCCCGACGCCACGCTTGTCATCTGCGCGATGCCGGATTCAGAACTCACCGATGCCAATATTGCCAACTCCTTGAACTACATCTTTCACTATGCCGACAGTGTGGGGTTGCCGGCCGTTGTGAACATGAGCATCGGCTCGCACGACGGAGCCCACGACGGGACATCGCTCCTGTGCCAAGTGATGGACTCGCTCAGCGGTCCGGGACGTGTGTGCGTGGTGTCGGCAGGCAACGACGGTGACAAGGCCATCCATGCCCAATCGCCCCACCTGACAAGTGGCGACATAGCGACCCTCGTACTCGCCAACTCCTCGCATCAGTCGAGCGTGTCGAACGGTTTTGTGAGTCTGTGGTCAAGCAACGACACAGAGCATGCCATGCGCTTGGCTCTTGTTGACAAGACAACAGGCGAAGTCGTCCAAGCAACCCCTTTCTACCGATACTCTGACGAAATGGCCGACACCGTCTATCACATGGACTTGAGCGAGGCTTTCAGTGCCGACTTTGGCGACGACTATGTGGAGTTCGCTTTCGAACGGGTGCACAAGTTCCACACCGCATTACTCATCACCGCCACCCACCTGCCCGCCAATGTGTTTGCCGCGCTTCAGTTTGCCCCGGATGGCGACTGCGAACTCACGGCATGGGGCAGTGCTTTGAGATTCGCCAATTTCAGGCCCACCGACCCACTGTGGTTGGCCGGAGACAGCGATATGTCAATCAGCGATTTGGCCACCGGCGATTCCACAATTTCTGTGGGAGCCTATTACAGCCGGTCAATAGCACCCGTACTCAGTGGTTACAACCCCTCACTCACAACAGGCGTTGTGCTTTACAACATCACCGGTTACTCCTCCTATGGTCCCGATGCCAACGGAGTAACGCGTCCCGATGTGGTGGCACCCGGCACATCGCTGGTGTCATCCTACAATCGTTACAACACCTCAGTCATGGAAAACCCGCGATGGATAAACAGTTTTGTGACGATTGGTGATGTGCGTTATGCCTACGGAGCCAGTACCGGCACCTCTATGGCCGCCCCTGTGGTAACGGGTGCCGTGGCACTATGGTTGCAGGCACGACCAACGCTCACTCCCGGCGAGGTGCGTGAAGTGTTGAGGCTCACAAGCAACCGCGATGACTTTGTCTCGCACGGCGACACGCGACGCTGGGGCTATGGCAAACTCGATGCGGCTGCCGGATTGCGCTATCTGCTCACCGGAGCACTGCGAGGCGATGTGAACGCTGATATGGAGGTAAATGTGAGCGATGTAACCGCTTTAATCAACTGCATCTTAGGCATCACCCCCATTGACACACTGGCCTGTGATGTGAACGGCGACACAGCGGTCAACGTCTCCGATGTCACCGCCCTAATCAACCTCATCCTCGGCCTCCGGTAACCAAGCATCCAATAACCGAGATGCTATAACCGACAAAACACTAACCGACGCATTCGCTAACCGGCCTGCAATAACCGCTTGTCATTTTGCCATCAGGCGCATTTTGAGTATCTTTGCAGCCGATTAGACCAATGAGCCAGGCAGTTTCACCCATATTGTTACTCCAAAAGCAGAAAATACTGCTTCAGAAGGAGTATGAAGCCGAACGCGACGAGTTCCGCCGGCAAACTGAGACTGTGGGCATCAGACGCAAGGTGAAACGTGGCGACTGCTGGTTTCCGCTACGTGTGGGTAGACACTACTACAACTCCCTCAATCAGCTGGTTGTGGAGGTGTTTCGTGATGAAGACACAGAGATTGAACATAACTTTGAGTATGGCCGTCAGGTCATGTTCTTCGACATTGACGTGCGTGAGGAAATACACTATTTGCCGTTCACGTCAACCGTCAGCTACGCCGAGGAGACCCGCATGGTCATTGTGTTGACCGATTCTGCGCATCTTGACCGCATCGCAGCGTGCACACACTTGGGCGTGCAACTCTCATTTGACGAAACCACCCACAGGCTCATGATGGAAGCCCTCGACCGTGTGATTAAGGCCAAGGGTAATCGCCTGGCACAGTTGCGCGACTTGTTCTACAATCATAGCCGCACTGAAGAATTCACCTTTGACCCCATTCGCTTTCCTTGGCTCAACAGCACGCAAGAAGCGGCAGTGAACCGAGTGCTTCGCGCCAAGGATGTGGCCATCGTGCACGGTCCTCCGGGCACCGGCAAGACGACAACCCTGGTCGAGGCCATCTATGAGACGTTGCGACGCGAGAACCAAGTGCTGGTGTGCGCCCAGAGCAACATGGCCGTCGACTGGATTAGCGAACGACTCGTGGACCGCGGTGTGGAAGTTCTGCGACTGGGTAATCCGGCCCGAGTTAACGACAAGATGCTCTCATTCACCTATGAAAGACGGTTTGAGAGCCACCCCGACTACCCCCAGTTGTGGGCCATCAGAAAAGCCATTCGCGAACTGCAGGCACAACGCAAGCGTAGCAACCAAAGCTTCCACGACAAACTGGACCGGCTCAAGAGCCGCGCCACCGAATTGGAAATGCGCATCAACAACGAGTTGATGGGCACCGCGCGCGTTATAGCCTGCACGCTGGCCGGCTCGGCCAATCGCTTACTCGACGGCATGAAGTTTGCCACGCTTTTCATCGACGAGGCCGCGCAGGCTCTTGAGGCCGCTTGCTGGATTGCCATGCGCCGCGCCAACCGCCTGATTTTGGCTGGCGACCACCAGCAACTGCCTCCCACGGTGAAGAGCATTGAGGCATTGCAGGGCGGACTGGGCGAGACGCTCATGGAGCGCATCGTCAAGAGCAATCCGCAAGTAGTTACGCTACTTCAAGTGCAGTACCGCATGAACGATGCCATCATGCACTTCTCGAGCGAGTGGTTCTATGACGGTAGGGTGCAGAGTGCTCCCGATGTGAAGTTCCGAAGCATTCTGGATCTGGACACACCCATTGTGTGGATTGACACCGACGGAATGGACATGAAAGAGGAGTTTGTGGGCGAAAACTACGGACGCATCAACAAGGGCGAAGCACAGCTCACACTTGAGACGCTGCACAACTACTTTGAGCGCATCGGCCGCCAGCGCATGCTTGACGAGCGACTGGATGTGGGCATTATCTCACCTTACCGAGCTCAGGTGCAGTATCTGCGACGGCAAATTCGCCATGACGACTACTTCAAGCCCTTCCGCAACGCCATAGCGGTGAATACCGTTGACGGATTTCAAGGTCAGGAGCGCGACATCATCGTCATCAGCCTGGTTCGTGCCAATGACGATGGACAGATAGGATTCTTGCGCGACCTGCGCCGCATGAATGTGGCCATCACCCGAGCCCGCATGAAGCTCATCATTCTGGGCGATACCTCTACGCTCACGCGCCACCCGTTCTATCGCAAACTGCATCAATACATACAACAATTATCTTTAAATCAATAGACTATGAACCCTATACTCTTAGTAATCCCTATCCTTTCCATCCTGATGTTTGACTTGGGCCTCACGCTCAATTTGGCCGACTTCAAACGCATCTTTGCACAGCCCAAAGCGGCAACAATAGGCCTGCTGGGGCAAATCGTTGTGCTTCCGCTCATTGCCTTTGCGCTGGCCCTGATACTCGACCTGCAACCACTGTTCTTTGTAGGTTTCATACTCATTGCCTGCTGCCCTGGCGGGAGTTCGTCAAACATCTTTTCCAAACTGGCCAAGGGCGATGTGGCGCTGTCAGTGACGCTCACGGCCTTCAGCAGCATCATCACGCTATTCACCTTGCCGCTCATCATGAGCTGGGCAGTGAATTATAGCCAAAGCGGCAGTCTGGCCGCCGACATCCATTTGCCGGTGGGCAACCTGCTCATTCAAAACATTGTACTCATGCTCATCCCCATCTTGCTGGGTATTGGCATGAGGATCAAGTGGCCCAATGCGGCGCATGCCACCGACCGCGTGTTGTCGAAGATTGCCTTCCCGGCCCTGATGCTGTTGGCGGGCATCTTCTTTGTGCAGCATCATGAAACCATTGGGCAGAACATTGGCAGCCTGGGCGGAGGTCTGGCATTGCTCATCATCGTGGCGGCAGGCGTAGCTGCCCTGATGGCCAAAGCCGTGCGCCTGCCCGTACAACAACGGCGCACCATCATCATCGAAGTGGGCATGCAGAATGCCGCACAGGCCATCGCCGTGGCCTCGAGCCCCTTCATCTTCAACGAGCCCAAGATGGCCATCCCCGCCATCATCTATGCGCTGCTCATGAATGTAGTGCTACTCACCTACGTAGGTTTTATCAAATATCGTGAAAAATAAGCCCGCGGCATGAATCCTGTTATTAACATTATCAAGAAATGGACCTTGCCGGTCGCCATGCTGTGCGGCACGGGACTATACCTGCTCTTTGCTTTCACACCGGCGCTGGACCGAGCCGGCGACACCCTGCTCCCCTTCTTCCAGACAGCGGTGCCGGTGCTGCTGTTCGTGATTCTGTTCATCACCTTTTGCCGCGTTGACTTCAAGCAGATGCGGCTCATGCGCTGGCACTTGTGGCTATCGTTGCTGCAAGTGGTAATGGTTGCGGCCATTGTGGTAGTGGGCCGGTACTGGCTGAATCAGGGCACAGGCTTGGTGATGATGGAGTGCTTGCTCATGTGTGTGATTGCGCCATGTGCTGCCGCCGCTCCCGTGATCACAGGCAGGCTGGGCGGCGATGTGACCAGTATGGCCACGTTTGCTTGCTTGTCGAATGTATTGTCGGCCCTCATGATACCCGCCGTGTTCCCCCTCATTGACAAAGGCATTCATGTTGAATTCCTACCCGCGTTCCTCATGATTCTGAGGCGAGTGATACGCATCCTCATCCTGCCCATGCTCGCCGCCTATCTTGTGAAGCACTACTGGCACCGGTTTCACCGGCTGGTGGTGAAGGAGCCGAGCCTATCGTTCTACATGTGGGCAGTGTCGCTGACCATCGTCACCGGCATCACGGTGCGCAACATAGTCCATGCCCACACCTCAGTGGCTACATTACTGTGGATTGCGTTGATGAGCCTTGCGGTGTGTGTAGTGCAGTTCTGGATGGGTTGGACCGGCGGCAAGTGTTGGAAGGCCGTGCTCGAAGGTGGACAGGCACTGGGACAGAAGAACACCGCCTTCGCCATTTGGATTTCGTCCATCTACCTCAATCCCCTCTCATCAGTAGCGCCCGGTTGCTACATCCTGTGGCAAAACCTGGTGAACAGCTACGAACTCTACCGCCACGCCCGCCACCCAAAAGACCCCACATAATTCTTGGCATTGAAGTGCCTAGAGCGAGGATGGCAAGTTTGCACACGTTGATGTGATTCCCGCCAATTGCGAAGAGGAGCACCCGGGATATGCCAAGTTGGTTCAGCAGGAGCACTCGCTGACTGGCGGAAGCACCTATCAGGTCACGGGACTTAATGGTTTTGAGCGCGACATTTGGCTCTGCCCGGTTACCCTGTTCGTCCTGGGACGCTATCCCAAGTACCTCTACATCCGCAAGTCGCAGGCCAGCTAACATAATAGTACGCTATTAGACTATAGGTGGGTTCTATGAGCAATTTATAGAACCCACCTTAAAAGAGTGGCGAAACTTGACTGATTCAATTCTTTTTTGTACATTTGCCAATCAGCATTAACACTAAAAACCCACCGAGATGAAAAGGACAACATTTGCACTACTTTTTGCCTGCCTCGTGCTTAGCGTAGCAGCACAAGACTCTTATAAAGTGAACTACACGGGCGCCAAACCCACCATCAAAGACTTTGCGCAAGCCTATTTCTCACAAGTGGAGGTTTGGGACGACCCAGTGGAAGAAGTAGGTCTGGATGAGGCCACCAATGCCTTCAAGGGTGCATGGATGCGCTACCACGAGGGTGTCGAGCAACCCGACGATGTTAAGTTCGTCGTTGACGAGAAGAACGGCTACATCCTGTATGAGTCGCAATACGAGAACGATTTGATTCGCGCTGAGATGTGCTACTGGAATGAGGTCGACGGCAAGCACAAACTGATTGCCATCAACATAGCCTGCTTCACCGACGGCCGGCACATCCCGGGACAATTCGATGGGCTCTCGTTCATGCGATACAACAATGCCACCAAGCGGATGACCGATTGTGATGCACCGGGCTTCACCGCACTCTACATGAACGACAATCTCGACTACATCTCCTACTCGCTGCCGCGCACCGGCAAAAACATCATTGAGACCGCCTGGCTCAAGAACGGCAAGACGTCGCAGCGCGTCCTCAAGTGGAACGGCCACAAGTTCAGCTACTGAGCGGCGAGGCAAAGTAGGCCAGTATCAACTTGAATTACATTTATTTGAAGAAGTCGAAGAAGAAGTAGCAGGCAATCCACTCAAAACTGATGCCTTGGGCATATCCCACAACATTCTTCTCGCCATCAAGCACCTTGCCGTTCTTCTCAATCTTGCCCAGCAAAACGCTCTCGCCGTCGCACACCGTGCCATCGGTATTGATATAGCCAATTCGCTCACCGTCTTTGTTGTAGATTTGCAAATTCTTCACCTTGCCCACCACACGGTTAGACTTGTCGAGCACATTGCCATTTTTATCAAAGTAGCCCATGGACTGATAGTTGGCGTCACGCACAGTTCCGTTGGGAGAGATGCGACCCATGTTGTGATAATCGGCATCACGTAGCGTTTGCGCTTGCATTACAGTTGAACCGGCGAGCAGTGCCACTGCGCAACCCAAAATTATTGATATTTTCTTGAGCGTTTTCATAGTTTCGTCGTTTTATATCACAAAGTTATATCAATTTTTCCAAATAAAACAACAAAAATGTTTTTATCTGGCTTTTATTTGACTTATTTGCCTGATGAAAGTTTAAAATTGCTTTATTTTTGACAGGCTCATATAATATAGCTTTATCCTTTGCGTTTATTTTACTATCTTTGCACGATTATTTCAGAATATAATATAAATACCTATATCATTCAAGATGAGAAAATACAACATTATCAACAACTCGCTCGGTTGGTTCACATTTCTTGTGGCAGCAATCACCTACTTGCTGACCATTGAGCCCACCGCCAGTTTTTGGGATTGTCCCGAGTTCATTGCACAAGGATATAAAGCCGAGGTAGGTCACCCGCCCGGCAACCCCATCTACATCTTGGTCGCCCGCCTGGCAGCCTGCTTTGCCGGTGGCGATGTGATGGCCGTCTCAAAGTGTGTTAACGCCATGTCGGCACTGTTGAGCGCCGCGACCATCTTGTTGCTGTTTTGGACCATCACTCACCTGGTGAAACGCCTGGTGGTGAAAGACGGCAAGGAAGACGAGATGACGCTGGCCCAATACCTGGTAGTGATGGGTAGTGGTCTGTGTGGTGCGTTGGTTTATACCTGGAGCGACACGTTCTGGTTCTCGGCTGTCGAGGCCGAGGTGTATGCCTTCTCGTCGTTCTGCACGGCATTGGTATTTTGGCTCATTCTCAAGTGGGAAAACCGTGCTGACTCACCCACGAGCGACCGGTGGATTATCCTGATTGCCTATGTGTTCGGCTTCTCGCTGGGTGTGCACCTGCTTAACTTGCTTTGCATCCCCGCCATCGCGCTGGTGTTCTACTACCGCAAGGTGAAGGATTCGAATGCCAAAGGCTCGCTCATCACGCTGTTGGTGTCATTTGCCATTGTGGGAGTGATTCTATACGGTTTGGAACCCGGCTTTGTGGAATTGGGCGGATATTTCGACTTATTCTTTGTCAACACGCTGGGCATGGGCTATAACAGCGGTGTCATCGTCTACTGCGTGCTGCTGCTGGCCGCCATCGCATGGTGTGTGTGGGAACTCAAGAAAGAGGCTGACGAAAATCGCATGAAAATCTCGTTCCTGGTTGCCGTGCTGCTATCAGGTATCCCCTTCATCGGTTCCAGTCTGTTAATTCCTATCATTATCGTGATTGCACTGGGCGTGTATCTGTTCCGCTTTGTCAAGAAAGTGCCCGTGAGGATTTTCAGTAACATCATCCTGAGCATCTTCATGATTTTTGTGGGCTTTACCTGCTACGGTCTCATCCTGATTCGTTCAAGTGCCAACACACCGCTTGACGAGAACTCGCCCAATAGCGCCTACGCCTTGAACAGTTACCTGAGTCGTGACCAGTATGGCAAGTCGCCGCTGCTCTATGGCCAAGTTTATACCGCCAATCCACAGCTTGAATTCAACGGCAACAGCCTCAAATACCGTTCAGTGAACGGCAAGACGCAATATTCACGCGTTGTCAAGAAGAACGAGAGCGACCCCGACCGCTATGTGGTTACCGGACACGACTTCGATATCGCTTATCCCTCGGGCGTGTGCATGTTCTTCCCGCGCATGCATTCGTCTATGCCTAACCATGTCAAGTACTACAACGACTTCCTCGATGTTGAGAACCACCCGCTCACACAGGTCGACCTGTCAAAGGACATGATTGTGGACAAAGATGGAAATTCTGTTGAGGATTACAATATCATTTCCTTTGTGGAGCAGAACTACAACATGAGTTCTACCGGAACCAAGCCCTCGTTCGGACAAAATCTGGAGTTCTTCTTCGGCTACCAGTTGCACTACATGTACTGGCGCTACTTCATGTGGAACTTCGCAGGTCGTCAGAACGACATTCAAGGCCTCAGTGCCAGCGACCTCACACACGGCAACTGGATTTCGGGCATTCCGTTCATTGACAATGCCCGCCTGGGCGACCAGAGTCTGCTACCTGCCGACTATACCACCGGCAACAAGGGACACAACGTGTTCTTCTGCTTGCCGTTACTGCTGGGTCTCATTGGCGTGCTGTGGCAAGCCTTCTCGAGCAAGCGCGGCATTGAGCAATTCTGGGTGGTGTTCTTCCTGTTCTTCATGACGGGCATAGCCATCGTGCTCTACCTGAATCAGACTCCGTTGCAGCCTCGCGAACGTGACTACGCCTACGCCGGCTCGTTCTATGCCTTCGCCATCTGGGTGGGCATGGGTGTCGCCGGAATTTGGCGCTGCATCGTGTGGTTCATGAAACGCAGCAAGGCCACCGGCAACCAAGAGAAAGATGCCGTGATTGAGCAGCAGGTATTAACCGGGAAACCCGCCATGGCCATGGCTGCTATAGCCGCTGTGATAGGACTCTTCGTGCCGCTGCAAATGGTGAGCCAAACTTGGGACGACCACGACCGCTCGGGTCGCTATTGTGCACGTGACTTTGGTATGAACTACCTGTCGAGTGTCGACAAGGACGGTATCATCTTCACTAACGGCGACAACGACACCTTCCCGCTGTGGTATCTGCAAGAGGTAGAAGGTTACCGCACCGATGTGCGTGTGGTCAACCTTAGCTATCTGGCCACCGACTGGTATATCGCACAGATGCAACGTGCCGCCTACGATTCCAAGCCGCTTCCCATGCTGGCTGACCAATACACCTACGCCTACGGCGACCGCCAAGGCAGCAGTGTCGATTTTGAATCGAACCCCGAACTCACTCCGCTCACCAAGAGCCTCAAAGAACTCTATACCGACGAGAGCAACAAGAACGAGGACGGCCGCATTACAGGCAATGTGAAGTATCCTAACACATTCATCCCCATCAATGCCGAGCAGGCCATCAAGGCCGGTGTCGTTACTGAGCAGGAACGTGATCAGGTGCTTGAAGCTATCCCCGTCGACATTTCACAAGGCAGCATGACCTCAAGCGACATCATGACGCTCGACCTCATCGCTTCGTCGATTGATGGCGGATGGAAACGACCTTGCTACTTTGCTATGACCGTTGCCGACGACCTCTATTCGCGTTTCGCTCCCTACATTCGCAACACTGGTATGGCCTACCAGATTGTGCCTATTGACTATGGTACTCAAAACCGTAGCGATGTGCCTTGCTACACCGATAAGATGTATGAGAACGTGACCAAGAAGTTCCGTTGGGGCGGATTAGACACTGCTGAACCCGGCAGCATCTACCTGGACGAGACGGTGCGCCGCATGGTTGAAACCACTCGCGCCGCTATGGTGAGCCTTGCCTACGACCTCACCCAAGAGGGCATTGCCGGAAAGGCCGCTCAAGCAAGCGGACAGTCAGAGTTCATGGGCAAACCAGCCAACGAATATACCAACGACCGATTCCAGAAGGCCCTCAACATTCTCAATCTCATGGAGCAGAAACTGCCCGAGAAGGCTTGCTCGTTCACCCTGAACATGGGTGGCATGCAGCGTCTTGCCGAGATTTACCACACCATTGGCACTGAAATGGGTAAACCTGAACTGGTCAAGAAAGCTGTGGGCATTGTTGAGAGCGAAATTTTGCGCTACTCGCAATACATGATTTATTATCAGTCAATTGGCGATTATATCAACGGTCTGAGTAACTACGACCAAAACGTGTTTAAATACTACTATCCACATCTGTTCTCCTACTACAAGGAAATCAACCCCAACGGCTACAACGCCATGCTCAAGAAAGTGAAAGGCATGGGCGTGTACACCAACGAGGTTGAGAACTACGTCAAGCAATATGAGCAGCAAAAGCGTTTAGAGGCTAAATACAGCCCTGAGGAGCTGGAGGCCATGTACGAGGCTGCCCAGCGCCAACAGGAGGCTCCCGGCATTCCCACAGGTGAAGGCGAGGATGCCGGTTTCGTGATGCCCAACGCACAAGCCGCTGCCCAAGAAGATCAGAACGTGATGTACAACTAATTGTCAATTACATGATTAAGCGACGGGGTTCTCTCACAAGCGGCCCCGTCGCTACATTTACAACACATGAGACTCAATAAACTCGTTGAACGACCGCCTCTTGCCTATCGCATGATCTTTCCTGAGACGGTGTGGCGCATTCACCACAAGCCGCACACGGTCTATCTCACCTTTGACGACGGCCCCATTCCGGAGGTCACACCGTGGGTGCTCGACACGCTCGACCACTATGGCATCAAGGCCACCTTCTTCTGCGTGGGCGAGAATGTGAAGCGCAGCCCGTTGCTGTTTCAGGAAATCTTGCTACGTGGGCACAGCGTGGGCAATCACACCATGACACACGCACAGGGGGCCTACATGAAGACTAAGGCCTATCTGCACAATGTGTTCACCGCTCATGAGTACATTCAGTCGCCGCTATTCCGTCCGCCACACGGTCTGCTGCGATGGGCGCAATCGAAGGTGCTGCGAGCACGCTTCGCCATCATCATGTACGACCTGGTGACCCGTGACTACAGCAAGAAACTCAACGGCGAGCAAGTGCTTGACAATGTGCGGCGTTTTGCGCGCAACGGCTCCATCATCGTGTTTCACGATTCGCTCAAGGCCGAGCGCAACATGAAGTATGCCCTACCTCGCGCCATTGAATGGCTCAAGGAGCAAGGCTACAATTTCGATAAACTACCCATGTAACACCCCACTTGAGGCAACGCATGGACTCCCACACCGGCATAGAATCGCTCATCAAGACCGAGGCTCAACGCCTGGGATTTGATGCGTGCGGCTTTGCCGAGGCTCAACCCGTTGAACGCGACGCTGTTGACGCTTATCATGACTGGATATCAAATGGCGGACACTCATGCATGACATGGGCTGAGCGATATGATGACATTCGTCATGACCCACACCTGCTGCTCCCGGGCGCACGCTCGGTGATTTGCCTTGCCATGAACTACTATCCCGACCGACTGCAGCCGGCCGATGCGCCTCAGTTCGCCCTTTACGCCTATGGCCGTGACTATCACGAGGTGCTACGCAACCGCGCCGGGAGACTCGCGCAGTTCATCCATGACAAAACAGGGTGCCTCTCGCGGGTGTGCGTTGACTCGGCTCCCATGCGCGAGCGCTACTGGGCACAACGGTCGGGCATAGGCTTTGTGGGGCTTAACGGCATGGTCATCTTACCGGGAAAAGGGTCATTCTTCGTACTCTGCGAACTAGTTACAGAACTGGTGCTCACGCCTGACCATCCTTGCGTGCTGACTTGCGGCGAGTGCCATGCCTGCGAGCGGAACTGCCCCGGGCAAGCGCTGCATAGTGGTGTGGTTGACACCCGCAAGTGCCTCTCGTGTCAAACCATTGAGAACCGAGACCCGCAACTGCCGCAATACATCGTTGAGCGCATAGGGAATCGTGTGTACGGCTGCGACGAGTGCCAGCGGTGCTGCCCACACAACCGCCATGCCACACCCACCCGCATCCCGGAGTTTCAACCCCGCGACGAGTTCCTCGCCCTTGACGCGCAGGCCATCCTGAACATGACGCAAGAGCAGTTCAGCCGCATCTTCTCCCACAGCGCAGTCAAGCGTGCGAAACTGGCCGGTCTACAAAGAAATATCCGCGCCATTAAAGGACAAGTCAAATAATTCGTTTTGCTATATTAATGTACCCTACAAATTAAAGTGGTTGCTGCGGTCCAGAGTGCGGTAGCCGATGGCTTCCATGATGTGGTGCTGGCGGACGGTGATAAAGCTTCTCAAACAGGTAGAACATCAATATTCTCTCTTGTTTAAATGGAGATAAAGATAATTACATCATTATTCGCTCTAATTTGTTTTTCCATTTTTCCCAATGGGGCATTTCTTTAGTAAGGAGTGCATAAAAGTCCTTTGTGTGATTGCGATGGATGAGATGACATAATTCATGAGTAACTACGTACTCAATACAACATCTTGGGGCAGCAATCAATTTTAAGTTTAAATAAATACTTCCATCTTTAGTGCAATACCCCCATCTCTTATCCATTATTTTAATAGATAGACATTTTGGACTCACACCATATATTGAGAAATGCTCAATTATTGGTTTTGCGTATTCATAAAATTTTATTTCAGCTCTTTTACGATACCAAGTTTGTAATAATGTTCCTGCATTTTTTTTGTTCCTGCATTCGATTTCTATGATATTGTTTTGATAATGAACGGCATTAACATAACTTTCAACTACTTTAAGCATATATTGTCGACCTAGATATAGGTGTGACTCTCCACTGATAAACTGGCGCTTCGTGGTTGGGGGACCAAAGGGCTCAAAAAACCGCTTTTGTCGGAGAATCCAACTGGCTTTTTTGTGAATTTTCTGTCTTATTTGTTCCAAGGAAGCATTGATTGGCGCTTTCAGACGGACATTGCCGTCAGGAAGGACAAATATTCCTAACGTTTTTCTATCAACAAACTCGATTTCATAGTTTATCTTAGTTTCACCGTATTGTATGCTGTCACTTGTTATTTGATCCATATTTTAGCAACATCAACGCAACCATCAATAATTATATCCATATCATCGAATGATAAGTCAACTCCATATTTACGTTTGATATTATCAATCAACTCGTCTTCCAGTTTGATTTTCATTTTTCCAATAATATCACTCTTTGATTGCCAATCCACCAAAACCGCATTTTCCACAATAACAATATTGCGGATAATATTGTCAAAAGCTTTTGTTGTGGAAAGAGCCATTTCTTTTACAGGCTGTTCTGGAAATAGCCGCTTGTAATTTTCTAATGCAATACCGTAATAGGCTTTTGCTGCATTATTATGCTCTAGTTCTGCAGGCAGGTCACTGTCGGTGTGGTTTAGCACATCTTCCTTGAATCGCAACATCTTTTCAAGATATTCATTTTCGCTGATTCGTCCTTGTTCGTATGCATCAATCGCTTCACGTATTAATTGTGAGAACTTTTTATAGAAAGCAGGATCAGAATCCATGTATTCTTTTATATATTTAGAAGTGCGCGAAGCAATAGTGTCGGCTTTAGCTGCAGTTCCGACAACACTGTCAACTTCTTCCTGGAATTTCTCAGTATCGAATATGTTGACTAATTGTGTTATAACTTTAACCTCGTCACTCTCTACATGACGATTGATTAGCCTCTCAATTCTTGTCTCATATTTTTTATAGTCGATAGCATCAGAATAACGTAACTGAACTGAAGTGCGCAATTTAGAGAACATTCTCAAATCTTCTTTATATCGCTCAATGGTTTTCTCATCAGTATTCTCATGGAATTCTTTGGTAGATAGTGCCAATTGAAGCACTGACGAGAATGCTGTCAGACGGTCATAGAACTCATGGCGACGGTCTTCCATTCGCAATGATTGAGCATAGGCCTCCAAGTCACGTTTGTTGGGAATCGACTTAAACAGATCCCATAAATCTGCATTTTTTTGTGGTAGTTCTGCAATTTTGTCACTGACGGGAGCTAATGTCTCGCGGAACACTTCGCGATCCTCTTCGTCATATTCAGAGTAGATGCTTAACGCATCATCTAACTCAGCCAAAACACCGTAATAATCTATGATATAACCATAGTCTTTTCCATCGCAGTTTCTATTGACACGTGCAACAGCTTGCAAGAGTGTGTGTCCAGTCAGATGACGGTCAAGGTACATAACAGTCACTCTAGGTTCGTCAAATCCAGTCAGCAATTTATCTACGACAATCATAATCTCAGGATTGTCTTGCCCTTTAAATCTTGCAATTAGATTCTCTTGGTATTTATGAGGAGTTCCATGCTCATCCATCATATTTTTCCAAAAGATCTTTACATCCTCAGGAGTGCCACCATAAACAGTTTCTTCACCTTCTCGGTCGTCGGGTGCCGTAATTAAAACCTCTGACGTCACTTTACCTATTTCATTAAGAAATTTTTTATAAAGGACAGCCACTTTCTTTTTGGGGGTTACCAACATGGCTTTAAACCCCGAACCTTTCCAGTTTTCATAATAATGCTTAGAAATGTCTGTTGCAATAGAGTAAATGCGTTGCTCTGTTTGATTAAGTATGTCGGTACGTGAGAATTTCTTTTTGAGATCAACCGATTGGTCTTCTGTGAGTCCTTCACACACAATGTTAAAGAAATTGTCGATAGGTCCTTCTGTCACGAACTGTGGAACAATGCGCCCTTCATAAAGCAATGGCACAACAGCATGGTCTTGTACTGCTTGTTTGACAGTATAGACAGGTTTTATTATACCTCCAAAGGTTCGAGCTGTATTTTTGTCTTTTTTCATCAATGGAGTGCCTGTAAAAGCAATCTTGCAGGCATTGGGCAATACACGATTCATCTGAATGGCCAACTCTTTATATTGGCTACGATGGGCCTCATCAATGAGTATGAAAATATTCGGGTCGGTTAGAGGATTCTTTATTTTTTTTATCGCAGTTGCAAATTTGTTGATTACAGTGGTAATGATTGAATCGCTGTTGTTTTCAAGTAGTTCTACCAATTTTCTTCCAGTTGTGGCGTTTTCTACCTCTTTACCACATTTGCGGAATGTTTTGGTAATCTGTGCATCAAGATCTGTTCGGTCGGAGACCAGCACAATGCGTGGATTCTTTACTACAGTAGCAATCTTTTGTGCGAGCATTACCATTGTAAGCGATTTTCCACTTCCCTGTGTGTGCCAAACTACACCTCCGTTACGTCTGCCAGCATCAATTTGTTGTATCCTATCTACTGTTTCTTTGACAGTAAAATATTGTTGATAACGTGCCAGTTTTTTGATGCCTGCATCATACAGAGTGAAGTGATAGATGAGTTCGAGCAGTCGCTCGGGACGGCACAAATTATAGATGTATTCGTCCTGTGGAGTAGGAGTCCGTACTTCTTTGCTGTCTTTGTTTACGATGTCAAGAAGTTGCTTTTGATATTCAAGCTCTAGATCGTTGTTGATAAACATCTCGTGCCATTTACACCAAAACTTTTGAGCAGACCCTGTCGTGGCATAGCTTCCAAAGCTGTTGCCAATAGCTAAGAGCAATGAACTGTAAACATATAGACCTCTAATGCCGTCATCTTTCTGATTGCGCAGGTGTTGAGAAATGGCTTGTTCTTCAGCGCCTTTGATGTCAGGGCGTTTACATTCAATGATTACCAAGGGAATACCATTTACGAACAATACAATGTCAGGTCGATAAGTGTCGGAAGAGCCTGTACGAGTAACTGCAAATTCTTCTGTGACATGAAAAACATTATTCTCTATATTCTCCCAATCAATATAGCGCATTGTATAAGTTTTGATGTCTCCATCAATGCTTTGCTCAAAGGCTTTACCAAGTGTCAACATGTTATAAACAGCTTCGTTGCCACTCATGTAACCTCCTTCCATTGGCACGTTGCGCATGGCAATAATTCCATTCTCAATGTTTTGTTCCGAGAAACGCGCTTCTTTGTGACTACCTATCTTGATTGAGTTCAATTCTCGCAGCTGTCGCCTTAGGACCTCTTCCAGCAAGACATTAGATGTTTTGCCACCTCGCATAGTTAAAGCCTCCTCGGGCGAGAGGTATTCATATCCCAACTTCTGCAATAGTTCCAGAGCAGGTTTTTGGCTTATTTCGTTTTCTTTGAATGATATATTGTTCATATTATTTGGCCACCTATTAGACCACTTCTATCAAAATTTCTTTAAAATAACAACCTCGTGTTTGACCAATGTGACTAATTGGCAAAGGCACAAATCTTCCTATATATGGCATCAGGATTCCAGCCCACCTTGAATTCAAGTCTGCCACTCTCAACGACGCGTCCGTCGATTAACGATTCAATATTTATTTGTAGCGTCATATTATTTTTTGATTTAATCATTTAAAAATAACAACAACTGGATATTGTTTTTTTATGTTATAAGTTTTTATTAAAATGACATTATTTTGCATTATTAAAAACCCATTCAAAATACTCTTTTAATAGTCTATCTTTTTCTTTCAAGGAGAGATTCTTTTTACAAAAAACTGTTTTTCTTGTTTTTCTACCATTTTTATTTGTCTGATATGCATTCATGTCAAATAAGTTGCTTGGTTTGGGGATAATCTCATATGAATATGTATAATTTTTCCCGTAGCCAATCAATTCTGAGGTTTTTAATGGATTTGTGGTCCAATAACCTGGTAAATTAAGTTGCTCCAATGCGTGTTTCATATCAATCGCTGATGTATATCTTTTATTTGGATCAACCTGAATAGCTTTATTAATAATTGCAGCAAGTTTTTTTGGAACATATGGTTTGTGTTTTCTTGATGGAATCTTGCCCTTTAATTTCGCTGCGTCAAAATTTAATTGGTCTTTTAAGAAATCATTTTTAATACTACTTATTCCATTTGCTAACCTGTATGCAGTACACCCCAACTGATATATATCGGTTCTTATACTAATTTTATGGGCACCACTAATTGTCTCTGGAGCACCATGAATTCTATAGACACTTTTAGGTGACACAGGTGTCATGTCTTTTGAAAAACTTGATATCCCATAATCAGACAATATACTATTATCATATTCATCTAACAAAATATTACTAGGCTTTATGTCGTTATGAATTACACCTCCATTATGCAAATATTCCAATCCTAGAAGAACATCTGTTAGAGTTTTAAGTAATAATGGCAATGGTAAAAAATTATGTGGATTTAGATTATTCTCTACTGTTCCACGTTTTTGGTAAGCTTGAGCTATTAAGGTTATAATTGTTCCATCTTTATTTACGACATCGGCACTAAAAATTTCAAGGAGATTTTTATGATTAACTTTATTTCCATTTATTGCTTCTTCTAAAAGTTTTGCTATAGAAGAAAAATCAGAAGGCAATATTTTTAAGGCAACTTCCTTGTCGATGTTGTTGTCCTTAGCTAACCAAACTTCTCCAAAATTCCCTTTTCCGAGCTTTTTTAATAGTTCGAATTTATATATCTTTTCTCCAACATTAAAAATCATATCTCAAATTCTTTATTGGCTGCCATGATAGCATCAGCAATTTTTGAATCCCAATATTTTTGCGATTTTCCAACCAAAATCTCAGCTCTGTCCAATACGTTCTTTGAATTGACATGTATTTGGTTGTATACATACGAGTTTACATGTATGTTTTTTCTTGTAGCAATAAGGGTAATGATACAATCCATGAACATAACCTTTTTAAGAGATGCATAACAATCAGATCTCATGTTTTCGTTATGTTTAATAGCTACTTTTACGATGTTGTTATTTGTATCTAATATTCTTTCTATTTCATCTTGATACCAAATAAGCAGTTGGTTGTCATCGTATCCTTTAGGAATAAGTATCCTGTTCTCACTATTGAGATTTTTACAAACGACACCATTAGCATCCTTTTGTAGAATACAATATCTAAATCCGTCACTGTAATTTCTAATACCTAAAACTGTCATATAACTAAATTGAAATTATTCTTTTTTTACCGGTTAATAATTGCTGCATTAGGCCACGTTTCTGAGATTGCAGGTTTGCTGATTTCTCTTTGGCGAGCTCTATTTCTTTGTCTGTTTTTTGGAACAAATCTGCTATGGCTATTTGTTCTTGCTTAACAGGAATACGAACTTTCACTTGACAGAAGTCGGAGACTTTACAATTTAGAGTGTCACTCACTAAGCCTTGTGAATGAGTCCAAAAATCATATACTACACGAGATTGTTTAATTAGCATTGCCATGAACCTCACGTCAACGCTCTCTTTAGGTGTTACGATTGTATATGCAGGGCTTACAATTCCTTCTATATCTGACAAAGCGCTTCGCCCTTGCCACATCCTCATAGTATTATAACCTATATCGTTTGGGCAGATACGCTTATACTTTGACTTGTCATTATTGGATATGTCCCTTTTGTCAGATTCAGATTGATATATGACACCCTTGTCGCTTGTAATTGACAATAGAGGCAAGTTATCACAATTTATCTCGTTTCGTTCATCAAAGATATCTCCAAGTTTAATCTCTTTCCAATCCTCTGTGAATCCTGGCAGGCGCTTCTTGCCTGTGAGGAGTTGCTGCATAAGTGCTCGTTTGCGAAGATTTAGCTTCTCAATCAATTTTGATTGTTCCTCAATCGCAGTGTCCCATAATTCTAATACTCGAATTATTTGTCTTTGTTCTTCTATTGGAGGAACAGCAACCTTTGAAATATGCACATCATTTCGATTTAGAGTTGGGACACCAGATCCTGATGCAAATTTGGATAATCCAATGTACTTATATACATAAAAAACGAACTTTGGATTATTGCCTTTAAAATCAGTAACCCATAAAGAAGTATTATGAGGCCAAAAATCTGATTCTACATAAGTTACTTTGCCAATGGTTCCTGAACGTCCTGTGACCACACCAGGACCTTTTGCTTTATATTCTATATGAGAATTCAAGACACCATTCGAATACACAACAGGATATGCCCCTGCTGTGATTTTGTCTGCTGGAAGGTCAAATCCTCTTTGTAGTGGAGCAAAGTCAGAAATCTTTTTCACTTCCCAATCTTTAGGAATGATGCCAAGTGGAGAGTCTTTGTATCCTTGTAGTATGTTTGTGTCCTTTGTCATTTATTCTTTTTTGTAGTAGTGAAACCAAATGTTTCGATAAATTGATTAAGGTGATTGCCTATTATGTTTACTATGTCAGTTCTGTCTTTTTCAGTTAAAAATTCAGTGTAAGGTAGCTCTCTTTTATATAAAATTACTTCACTCATATTCTTAATATGCTCCACAGTTATCTTATATTGGAACTGTTGGATATCAAGTGTTATCTGAATTAAGCTACTAGTTTTTATGAATGAAAAATCTTTATAAAAATCTATGGTAGACGTGTAAAAACCGTCATCTAGTTTACGACATTTTGCAACAAATGGATCCCATTGAACAGAAGTAAAAATAGAATAAAACTCAGATAGCTCTTTATCAATATATTGAAGAAGAGATTTAAAATCTTCATCTACAATTTTTTTTCTAATTTCCTCTGTTACTTCAGGTTTGTTAATCTTGTCGCGATATTTTAGCTTGAGATTTTTCCTCCAGTCATCAGCCTCCTTAATGCTTTCTCCTTTTGCAGCCTTGATGCTTATGGTTAAAGCTCTCTCCAAACATTTGCTCATATATTCAACAAAAGGTGTAATTTGCGATAATTCAGCATGAGAACCATCAGAGGGTATCGGACCGATTTTTATGTCACAGCGATTAAGTGCTGTGAGATAGTTGTTTTTATCATCGCTTTTCACAACTATCATAGGATAGCCATGACGATAAAGAATATAGTTGACAATCAGTCGGGAGATTCTGCCATTGCCATCTTCAAATGGGTGGATGCGGATATAGCGGTAATGAAACAGTGAAGCTAATTCTATTGGTGACATTTCTCCTTTAGCTTCTTCCTGATTGTACCACTGTAGCAAATCGGCCATTAATGCGGGTGTTTCTTCGGGTGAGGCGTACTCAAAGCGTTCGCCAGTCGGAGTGATGACAGAGTTTGGACGAGTCTTATATTGTCCTGCATGGACAACGTAAGATGTGTTGGTGCCATCTGGAAGCTGCCGATATACGGTGTAGTCTTCTCTTAATAATGTCTTATGTAGCGTGCGGATAAAATATTCGGTAAGATGTTGCTCCTTGTCTAATGTGGCTTCCTTAACCATTTTCAAGCCAACATTGGATGCTTTCATCTCCTCCAAATCTTTCATATTAGCCTCATCAACCACTTTGCCAAACATAAGCAACATTTCTGCTTGACCATAGGTTAACGTGTTGCCTTCAATGTGGTTAGAGTTATAATTAAACTCCAACATAAATTTTTGGTCAAGACGTATTTGGTCTTGCTCATTCAATGGTTGAAGTGACAGCCACTCTTGATATAATGATTGTATCTTATTCATAATATAAATTTTTTAATATCCTAATTGTTTCAAATACTCTTTCATTTTAGCTTGGACCTCAGCGAGTTCTTTTTCCAGCTGTTCAATCTCTTTTTGAACTGCTGGGATGTCGATTTCGGCTTCTTCCTCATAGGTGTCAACATAGCGAGGTATGTTGAGATTAAAATCGTTTTCAATGATGTCCTTTGGTGTGGCAATAAATGCGTATTTGTCTTCGGCCACGCCAGGAGCAAGTTTGCCGTCCACAAATTTCTCATAGGTAGTGACTATGTGGTCGATATCTTGAGGGCGCAACTTGTTTTGGTTCTTTCCATTCTCATACTCACGGCTGGCATCGATAAATAAAACTTTATCGGAGTTGCGTCCCTTACGGAAAATGGCTATAGCCGCAGGGATTCCAGTGCCGTAGAATAGATTGGCGGGCAAGCCAATGACGGCTTCTAGAGTATGTTCGTTCTCAAGAATAAATTTGCGGATTTTTCCTTCACTGCCGCCTCTGAACAGGACACCATGAGGAATTATGACTCCAACCTTGCCACAATTGTCATCGGCAACTTCCAGCATGTGGCTGATAAATGCCCAGTCGCCCTTGCTTTTTGGAGGAATGCCTCGCCAAAAACGGTTATAAGGGTCATTTGCAGCTTCCTCGGCTCCCCATTTGTCAAGAGAAAAGGGTGGATTGGCAACGACAGTGTCAAATTTCATCAATTTATCGTTGGCTTTTAGCTTTGGATTGCGCAGGGTATCGCCCCAGCGTATGACGGCATTGTCAAATCCGTGCAGGAACATGTTCATCATTGCCAGTGCCCATGTGCTGCCATTTACTTCTTGCCCATATAGAGAAAAGTTGTTGTTGCCCACCTCCTTGCCGGCTTTAATAAGCAAAGATCCAGAACCGCAAGTGATATCGCAAATGCGTGCGCCAGGTTTGCTCTTGGTTAGCTTGGCAAGCAGCGTTGACACTTCGGCCGGAGTAAAGAAGTCGCCAGCCTTTTTACCTGCTTCGCCGGCAAACGTTGAGACGAGATACATATAGGCATCGCCAATGATATCGTTGTTTTCCAGGTGCGACTCGTCCAAGTCAACTTCTTTGAAGTCTTGAAGTAAATTCTTCAGACGGGCATTTTTTTCTTTTGGCTCTCCCAGGTTAGCGCTGTTGAAGCTAATGTTGCGGAAGATGCTGCTACCATCCTCGCTGCTCATTTTCTCGCGGTTGGCATCTTCAAGGTCTGCCAAGGCTACGTCAATTAATTCGCCTATGTTTGTCGCCTTTCTATTATCATATAAGAAATCAAATGTACTTTTTTCAGGTACAACAAAGCGTTCATGACGCATAGCCCGTTTAGCTCTTTCCTTGTCTCCTTCATATTTTGCGAGATATTCATTAAATTTTGACTTGTGCACATCGCTCACATACTTGAGAAATAGCATTGTGAGGATATAGTCTTTGTACTGACTTGGGTCAATCACTCCGCGGAAAGTGTCGCATGCTTTCCAAACGGTGCGATTGATGTCTTCTTGTGTTATTTTATTGGTTTTCATATCTGTTATTTATATAATTCATTTATTAATATTTGATTCGTCAACTGCTCTCGTTTTTCGGCT
Organism: uncultured Bacteroidales bacterium; assembly: GCA_946412245.1. GTDB lineage: Bacteria > Bacteroidota > Bacteroidia > Bacteroidales > Muribaculaceae > Sodaliphilus. The sequence continues at coordinate 59,481 of CAMKGM010000003.1, read as the reverse complement.
ATAGTGTTTATCAACTCCTTTTCTCGCTTTTGCAAGGTTGACAATTCAACTATTTGCTGTTGCTCTTCTTTGCTTGGAATTATGATTTCAATGTTTTCTAATGTCGCTTTGTGTATCAAAGGAGTGCCTGTGCCAGCTTGGGATGCTTTGATGAAAGCAACTGTCTTGGGATGATTTAAGTACCAACATAGATAATCTGGCAATATCTTGTCAGAGTGCAGCTTAATTGAATATAGGGTTGTCGAGGGAACTGCAAGAATTTCAAGATCAAATACTTCACACAGATAGGTTACCCCCTTTCCTGCAAATAGTAAATCACCTTTATTTAATAAATAATTGCGTAATTTCGGGCTGTTTTCAATTCGTGACGCTGTGGTTTCAGGAGATGGCATCAGTAAATCTTTGACTTGCAGATATGCTATATGTCCAGAAGGAGATCCTTTTGCAAAGATCCCTGAAGATACTTTGGCAAGCTCAGTCAACCTTGCTTTGTGTTTAGTATTTGTGTTACTTAAATATTTCATGCTGCAAAGATATGTGTTTTATTTATACAATCCAAATTGTAAAGCACTTTTTTTTTAGTATAGCAAATACTTTTTGGCAACACAAGGCGCAGTTGAAAAAAACAGAATTTTGGCGGTATATTTATTCCACAATTATCATTACAAATTAAAGTAGTTGCTGCGGTCGAGGGTGCGGTAGCCGATGGCTTCCATGATATGGTGGTGCTGTACGCGGTCGCTGCCTTCGAGGTCGGCGATGGTGCGGGCCACCTTGAGGATGCGGTCGTAGGCGCGGGCGCTCATGTTCATGCGCTCCATGGCCTGCCGCAACTGCTCCAGGCCTGCGGCATCGGGTTCGGCAAATCGGTGCAACAGTGTGGGGGTCATCTGCGCGTTGCAATAGATGCCGCTATGCCCCTTGAAACGTTGTTCCTGAATGGCGCGGGCCTTCATCACACGCTGGCGTATGACTTCAGACGACTCGCCCGGTTGCCGCGATGCCATGTCGTCAAATTGCACAGGTTGCACCTGGATCTGCAAGTCGATGCGGTCCAATAGCGGTCCGCTGATGCGGTTCATGTAGTTCATGCGTTGGTAGTCGGTGCACACGCAGGGTTTGGTGGGATGCCCGTAGTAGCCACACGGGCACGGATTCATCGATGCTACCAGCATGAACGACGCGGGATACTCGGTTGAGTACTTCGCACGGCTGATGGTAATCACGCGGTCCTCCAGCGGCTGACGCATCACTTCCAGCACGTTGCGATTGAACTCCGGCAACTCGTCAAGAAAGAGCACACCATTATGCGCCAGACTGATTTCGCCCGGTGTGGGATAGGTGCCGCCACCCACCAGCGCCACGGGCGAGATGGTGTGGTGAGGCGCGCGGAAAGGCCGCATGGTGAGCAGCGTAGTGCCCTTTGACAACTTTCCGGCAACAGAATGTATCTTTGTGGTCTCCAGTGCCTCGCTCAGGCTCAGCGGAGGCAAAATTGACGGTAAGCGCTTTGACATCATCGACTTGCCGCTACCCGGCGAACCGATGAGCAGTATGTTGTGCCCGCCGGCGCAAGCCACCTCAAAGGCGCGCTTCACTTGTTCTTGTCCACGCACCTCGCTGAAGTCATAGGGAAAGGCATTTTGAGCGCGTGCAAACTCGGCGCGGGTGTCAACGGTGGTGGGTGTGAGGTCAATGGTGTCGTTCAGAAAAGCAATCACCTCGTCAATGCTTTTCACGCCATAGACGTTGAGATTGTTGACAATGGCGGCCTCCATAGCATTGTCGGCAGGCAAAATGAAGCCATCGAGTTTCATTTGTCGGGCAAGGATAGCCATGGGCAGCGCGCCCTTAATGGGCCGTAACGAGCCGTCGAGCGAGAGTTCGCCCATAATCATATAGCGGTCAAGCTTGGCGCTGTTCACCTTCTCGTCGCAGGCCATGATTCCAATGGCGATGGGCAAGTCATAGGCCGACCCCTCTTTTTTGATGTCGGCCGGCGACATATTGATGACCACCGACTGCCGGGGGAACTCATATCCGGCATGAACTATGGCGCACTTAACACGCTCATGACTCTCTTTGACAGCGGCATCGGGCAATCCCACAATCGTGATTCCGAAACCGCGGCTAACAGCCGCTTCAATGGTAACGGCTATGGCATCGATGCCATGCACTGCCGCGCTGATGGTTTTTGTCAACATAGAAGTATCAATATTTACGCGTTAATGAATCAGTTTGTTTAATGCCTGCACGGCCTGTCGCACATCGCTACCGGCGTAGGTTACTATGCCCAGCGAGTCCATTACGATAGCCGTGGGAGCGACGGAGATCTTCAGCGGCTTGAGCGAAGCGTCCATGGGCCCTTGCGGAGCCCAGTAGTGCTTGCTCCAGGCTGCGAAATGCTGATGGCGCAGATTGCTCCAGGAGACTGTGTCGGGACTGAGCAACACATCGGCCGCCTGCACATCGTGAGCGTTTTTTAGAGCCTCTGTGAGCGTCTGCACATCACTCACAAGGCTCGCAGTCTGCTTGGTCCACAAATACAGAATTGAGGCGCGCGAGGCGGTGGGCACAAACGATGCGGCCGCGCCATTGCTGTCATAGAGTTGGAGCGATGTCACGCGACCAGGCTTGGCCTTTGTGGCTTCCATCATGTGTCGGCATGCGGCAAGTAGCGATTCGGGTTTAGCCTCGGGTTTGAGCGTGTTGAGTAGCGGTGTAACCTGAGCCATACCCGCCGTTGAACGGTAATCGCACAGCAGTAGCAGTGCCGAGAGCTCGTCGGCAGGATTGGCGCGCACATAGTCCTCAATTGCCTTATTGAGCGCAGCAGGGTCGGTTGAGGCATACTGCCCGGCATGACTGTGAATGAAGTCATACCAACGCTCGTTCACTTCGGGGCCTTTCACCTCAAGGCTATAAGGATCGGGGCTGGTGCCGCGCACCTTCATCACATCGCCGTTCTCCAGCCAGAAGTGAGCTAAGAAGGTTCCATGGCTGTCATAGACGGTGACAAGCGTGGGGTCATCAGACTCTCCCCTCAGCTCAAAGCGGTTGGCCTTGGCTGTGGCCCAACGCTCAGTCACCCCCACGGGTGTCGCATAGACGATGCGCAGGTTTTGCTCAGCCATTCCCCCTATGTTGCCTTTAATTTTAAACGATTTGCCACATGCGGTGAGCATGAGTAGCATAACGGCCGTCAAGCCTATGACTTTATGGAATTGTGATGTCTTCATTTTTCGGTTTTTATTGTTACAAATGTAGCAATAAACGGCGATAACGACAAAAAATAGTGAGAAATAGGCTTGAAAACGGTCAAAAATGTTTTGCGATTGCCAAGAAATTACTACCTTTGCAGGGCAGTTGGGTAGATTCCAGAGTGGCCAAATGGGGCAGACTGTAAATCTGCTGCGTCATCGCTTCGGTGGTTCGAATCCATCTCTACCCACAAAAACAAATCCGGCCGAGGAGTAAATCCTCAGCCGGATTGTTTTTATAGCACGCCGACTATCAGGGGTCAGCGTGTTATCGTAATTCAATGTTGCCTTACTTCTGGCGGAAATACAGGTTGATGGGGGTTCCCGTCAAGTTCCAGCGCTCGCGTATGCGGTTCTCCAAGTAGCGCTTGTAGGGGTCACGAATCCACTGAGGCAGATTGCAGAAGAATACAAACGACGGCACGCGAGCCTCCTTGAGCATCGTCACATACTTGATTTTCACAAACTTACCTTTCACTGCAGGAGGCGGATACTCGCCTATGATTTCCTGCATGGCATTGTTGAGTTGCGAGGTGGGGATAATCGTCTTGCGATTCTTGTATACCTCAATAGCGGTCTCCAGCACCTTGAAAATGCGCTGCTTGGTCAGCGCTGACCCGAAGATGATGGGGAAGTCAGTGAATGGCGCGAAGCGGTCGCGAATGGTGGCGATGAAGTGGTCAATGGACTTCTGCGACTTGTTGTCGGCGATGTCCCATTTGTTCACCAGCACCACAAGCCCCTTGCGGTTCTTCTCGATGATGGAGAAGATGTTCACGTCTTGCGACTCAATGCCGCGGGTAGCGTCGATTATGAGCACGCACACGTCGCTATACTCAATGGCGCGAATGCTGCGCAGCACTGAGTAATACTCTATGTCCTCATTCACCTTCGCTTTCTTGCGAATGCCCGCTGTATCAACCAGATAGAAGTCGAACCCGAACTTGTTGTAGCGCGAGTAAATGCTGTCGCGGGTTGTTCCGGCTATGTTGGTCACAATGTTGCGCTGCTCGTCCATGAGCGCGTTGATGAGCGACGACTTGCCGGCGTTGGGCCTACCCACGATGGCAAAGCGCGGAATGTCTTCGTCAACCGTCTCTTCCTGCTTTGGGGGCATGATGCGCACCACCTCGTCGAGCAGGTCGCCTGTGCCCGAACCGTTGATGGCCGAGATGGAGAAGGGTTTGCCCAGTCCCAGCGCGTAGAATTCGGCGTCGGCATAGATTCCCTCATTGTTGTCGGCCTTGTTTGTAACCACGATCACCGGTTTCTTGCTCTTGCGCAAGATGGCTGCAACATGGTCATCGAGGTCGGTAATACCATTCTTGATATCTACCAAAAACAGGATTACGTCGGCCTCCTCAATGGCGAGTTCCACCTGCTTGTTAATCTCTTCTTCAAAGATGTCTTCGCTGTTCACTACCCAGCCGCCGGTGTCAACCACGCTCATCTCCATGCCGTTCCACTCCATCTTGCCATACTGGCGGTCACGAGTCGTGCCACTCGTGTCGTTCACGATGGCTGCACGGGTTTGAGTCAGTCGGTTAAACAGCGTCGACTTGCCCACGTTGGGGCGCCCTACGATTGCAACGAGTCTTCCCATAGTTTTCTATCTTTTTTAATGAATTTTCAATTATTCTATATAGCCAAAGGCGCGCAGTTTCTTCTCCTGGTTGCGCCAGTCTTTCTCAACCTTGACATACAGCTGCAGGAACACGTGCTTCTCAAAGAACTTCTCAATGTCCTTGCGGGCATCAATGCCCACGTGCTTGAGTTTGCGCCCCTGATGCCCTATGATGATGCCTTTTTGGCTCTCACGCTCAACGTAGACCACCGCCATGATGTGAATCTCGGTGTCGGTCTCGTCAAATTTCTCAACGAGCACCTGAGTGGCGTAGGGAACTTCTTTGTCGTAGGTGAGCAAAATCTTCTCGCGAATGATCTCAGTCACAAAGAAGCGCGCGTTGCGATCAGTCAGAGCGTCTTTGCCAAAGTAGGGAGGGCTCTCAGGCAGCAACTCGATGATGCGCTTCATGAGTTGGTCCACATTGAAGTTCACCAACGCGCTCGTGGGATATACCTCGGCCGTGGGTAGCAGCTCCTTCCATCGCTCCACCAGCGCCACCAGTTCGTCTTGCCCCTTGAGCAAGTCAATCTTGTTGATCACCAGCAAGATGGGAATCTTCTCACGCGCCACCTTGTCCAGAAACTCTTGATTCTTGGTGGGCGATTCAATCACATCGGTCACATACAGGAGGATGTCGGCATCGACCAGCGCACCGGTCGAGTACTCCAGCATGCTTTCCTGTAACCTGAACTTAGGCTTGAGCACACCCGGTGTGTCGCTGAACACAATCTGGTAATCCTCGCCGTTCACGATGCCCATAATGCGGTGGCGGGTGGTCTGCGCCTTGCTTGTGATGATGGAGAGTTTCTCGCCCACAAGCAAGTTGCTCAGCGTTGACTTGCCCACATTGGGATTCCCTACGATATTTACAAAACCTGCACGATGCATTGTCAGTGTAGTTAATGAGTCGAGTTCTTGTTATTTAAACGAACAAAAAACGCATCACCCTGCTTGTATTGAGAGGTTGCTGATGCATTTTTTGTCTTGTTATTCAGTCATTCGCCGCTCGTTTTGACGTAGTGGCGCGAAGGACTTCTTGTGAGTGTGTTCCGGCCCAGCTGGCGATTTAATATCCCCAAATGAGGTATGATGCGCCCCAAGTAAAGCCTGCTCCGAAGGCGGTAAGGATAATCTTGTCGCCCTTCTTGAGTTTGTGCTTGTACTCATCGAGGCAAATGGGGATGGATGCTGCGCTGGTGTTGCCCACACGCTGTATGTTCACCAGCACCTTTTCAGGAGCGATGCCCAAACGGTCGCCCACGGCCTCAATAATGCGCAAGTTAGCCTGATGAGGTACAAACCACTGGATGTCGTCACAGGTCAAGTTGTTGCGCTTCATCACGTCACGGCTCGAAGTGAGCATGTCAATCACAGCGTGCTTGTACACGGCGCGACCTTCCTGATAGATGAAGTGCTCTTTAGCGTCAATCGACTCGTGGGTGGCGGGGAAAGCCGAACCTCCGGCCTTGAAAATCAAGTGGTCAATTCCGCTACCGTCCACGTGCATGACAGCGTCCATTAGGCCCACGGGTTCCTCGGTCGGCTCCATGAGCACGGCACCGGCACCGTCGCCAAATAGCGGACAAGTCGCGCGGTCTTCATAGTTGGTCATGCTCGACATCTTCTCGGCCGACACCACAATCACCTTCTTGTAGAGGCCTGCAGAGATATAGGCTTTGGCATCGTAGGTGCCCACCACAAAGCCGGCGCAAGCTGCTTGAATGTCGTAGGCATACGCGCCGCCCTTGTCAATGCCGCAACCATGCGCGATAATCGACGCGGTCGACGGGAAACGGTAGTCGGGATTCGACGTGGGGCATATCACCAAGTCAATCTCCTCAGGCTTCGTGCCGGTCTCGGCCAGCAGCTTGTTCACTGCCTGGATGCCCAGATACGATGAGCCCACGTTCTGCTTCAGCAGGCGACGTTCCTTGATTCCCACACGCGTCGTTATCCACTCATCGCTCGTGTCTACCATGCGCGACAACTCTTCATTGTCAAGCACATAGTCGGGAATGTAAGAGGCTATTCCGGTTATTTTTGCGTTCAGCATATTCAACGAAACTTATAGCAAAAATTAATAAAAATATCCCACACGATGAGAGCCCTGCTCGCATGCGCAATGGGATATGGGTTCATTCACATGATGTGTGAGAGTTGGGCTTGCTTAATTTACACTGCCTTTTCTTCGCCCATCACGTTCTTGCCGCGATAATAGCCGCACTCAGGGCATACGGTGTGATAAACATGCCATGCGCCGCAGTTGGGGCATAATGCGATTGTGGGGGCTACAGCCACGTCATGAGTTCTTCTCTTGGCTGTGCGAGTCTTTGATTGTCTACGTTTAGGATGTGCCATTTTCTTATTATTATTTAGTTGTTATCATTAAGTTTCTTGAGCGCTGCCCATCGGGGGTCATCGCCAAGAGTAAATGTTTTCTCACTCTCATCGGTGGCGGCAACGGCCTCGTCGTCGTCAAGGTCGGCACGCATCTCGCTCAGTTTCTCCATCATCGCCTCGTTACACTCGCCATCGGCGTGTACGTGCTTGATGGGAATGGTGAGCAACACCGTGTCGCGCATTAGCGGCAACAAGTCCAGCTCTCGCCAGTGCGACGGCACAACCAGCACGTTGTCGCGGCTGTCGTCGTACGCATCGCCCATCTTAACGCTAATCTCATAGTCCGTCTCCACCGGCAGGTCCATGTCATCAAGACAACGGTCACAAGTAATCGTGATGCTACCGTTAAAGTCAAACCGCAGCACAAAAATGTCTTCGCTCTTGCGCTCCACCTCAAGTGTCACAGCCACATCGGCGCGCTTCACATCGCTCGGCTCTTCAATCGCAAATTCAGTATCACCTAAGTGATAGCTAAACTGCTGAATTCCAAGCGATAAACTCTTAAGTGGCAACTTGTAAGAGGCCATTTTCAATGCTTTTTAACGTTAAAATCGGCACAAAGGTATAAACATTCTCTCTAATTTTCAACGTTTTTGCCACTAATTTTCATAAAAATGGTAAAAAAAAGAAAATCCGACATTTTTTCTCCGCATTTCAATTGGTGCTAAAAGAACTTTTATTATATTTGCACTGACAATCCTTTTAGGAATATACTTCGGGGAAATCCGCTGAGCGAGTAGTTCATGCGCTCCCCCTATACATTAATAAATCATTTAGTCTAAATTTCCCTACGTCGCGCACGCTCGACAGCAAGCATGGGAATGTGAACTTGAAGGCTAAGCGACAAATGAAGGCTCTCCTCTAACGGCGGAAAGCCTTCATTTTTATTCCTATTATATTTTTATATACCTCAGCCTGTTAACCGATATCCACCAAGATTCAGATAAACCAGTAATTTATTGTTGCTTGTTAGCAAGGTGGCGAGCGAAGATGCGGCAGGCGCAGGCCACGAGTTTGGGACAGGGACGGCTACGGTAATACTCGGCGGTGCGTTCGCTGGGGCGTGGGGGCTCAATTTGCCCACTACGCAGGCCCAGCAGTTGCTCGCAGATGAGTGAATCGTTCTCCTGCTTGAACTCGGCGGCGAGCTCTTGCACCAGGGCATAATTCCTGGCACGTGCCTCCTGGTTGCCCGGTGTACTGCTGCCGTTCTCAAGCCCGGCTAGCATAAACATACCCGTCACGGCGCCACAGGTCATGCGTAGCCGACCCATGCCTCCACCAAACGAGGCAGCCACCTTGAGCAATTGCTCCACGTCTGCTTCGGGAAAAAGGTCGGCAAAGGCAGCCACAACCGACTGCGCGCAGTTGTAGCCTTGCATAAAATACTGTTCGCCCGCGCTCGCGCGAGCTTCGATATCAATATTTTGCTCTTTCATTATCTCCTTACTGATAACTGACAACTGACAACTGACAATTAGAACGGCTTCACATCGGTGTTGCCTGTGAATGACTGGAACAAGGCATTAGCCAGGCTACTAGCACCAATGCGGAAGTAGTCGTTCACCAGCCACTGTTCGCCCAGCACTTCCTTCACGATGGTGTAGTACTTCACAGCGTCTTCGGTTGTGCGGATGCCTCCCGATGCCTTGAATCCCACCATGATGCTATTCTTCTCGAAATACTCCTTGATGCACTGGCACATGACGTAGGCTGCCTCGAGGGTGGCACCGGGGTAGATCTTGCCTGTCGACGTCTTGATGAAGTCGGCCCCGCTGTACATTGCCAGGATAGAGGCGCGCTTGATGTTTTCGGCACTCTTCAAGGCACCCGTTTCCAGAATGACCTTGAGATGACGGTCGCCAATGGTAGCCTTGAGTTCAGCTATCTCGTCACAGAGTTCCTCATAAGCCTCATCAACGAAGTAACCCAGATTGAGCACCACATCGACCTCGTCGGCGCCATCCTGAACAGCGAGCATGGTCTCGGCCACTTTGGTCTCGATATGAGCCTGCGACGAGGGGAAACAAGCGCTGCACACAGCAATATTCACATCGCTGACTTCGAGGTTGGCACGCACCACCTCGGCAAAGTTCGAGTAGACGCAAATGGCGGCTACGTTCTTGTCTTCGGGATAGTCGGTCCAGAATTTGTTCACACGTTGAGTAAACTGTGCCACGCTCTTCTCGCTGTCGGTCGAACTCAGTGTGGTGAGGTCCACGCAGTTGAGCAGGAACTTATACACCTCGGGGGTGCAGTTTTCCTCATAGTGTTCGTCAAGAATTTGCTGCACTCGCTGAGCAATCAGGTTGTCGTCGGTGCTAACCTTGCTGTCCTGGATAGTCTTGAGGTAGCGGTTCTGCGGATCTAAATGCAGATGATCGTGATGTTCCATAGTGAATTTATTTTTTAGTTAGTAATTTGTTTTTCATTTTTACCTGCGTCTTGTCGGGCTCACAGGTGAGTTTGGGGTTCAGTCGGTGACGGTCGTGGTCGCGTGCGGTCTTCTTGGCGAAGTTCCGCTCCAGTGCCTGCTCCAGGTCCACACCGGTTTGGTTGGCGAGACACATCACCACCCACAACACGTCGGCGAGTTCGTCGCCCAGGTCTTTATCGGCATCGCTCGGCTTGGCCGATTGTTCTCCGTAGCGGCGTGCAATGATGCGCGCCACCTCTCCCACCTCCTCGGTGAGGATGGCCATATTGGTCAACTCGTTGAAGTAGCGCACACCGTAGGTGCGAATCCACTCGTCCACTTTTTGCTGTGCCTCCTGTATCGTCATCGTCAATATACTGAATAATAAGTCACCGGTGTTCATGCTAAAAGCCATTGAACAGCCATATAAAATGCAAACTTACTGAAAAAATGCGACATTTCAAAACAATGCACCAAGCTTTACAAGTACATCACAAAATATATTGATGTCTGATTTTGGATTCATGAAAATCTTTACGCTTCGTCTTGGGACGATTCAGCGGTGGTGTCAGTGGTGTCCTTGTGCTTGATGCGCCAGCCGATGGCGGCGACGATGAGCGACATCACAGGACACAGAAGATTGAAGAAGCAGTAAGGCAGATAGGTGAGCGTGGGTACGCCCAAGACCGTGGCTTGCGTCATTCCGCAGGTGTTCCACGGCACAAGCACCGACGTGACGGTGACCGAGTCTTCGGTAGTGCGGCTCAGCAACCGCTGTTCATAGCCTTGCTTGTCATAGACCTCGCGAAACATATTGCCGGTGAGGACGATGCTGATGAACTGGTCGCCGGTAGCGATGTTCATAAACAGGCCGGTAGCCACCGTCGACGATACCATAGAGAAGCGAGTGCGCACCCATCGCACAATCACTCGAGTAATGCTGTGAATCATTCCACTGGCCATCATGGCAGCACCAAAGCACATAGCGCAGATGATGAGCCAAACGGTGTTGAGCATGCCCGCCATGCCACCGGTTGAAACCAGGTCGTTGAGCGAAGCAAATCCCGTGTCAACGGCCGTTGCTCCGTAGTAAGTGATAGCCAGCCCCTTAGTGAGCGCTGCGGCTGTGGTGAGCGTGGCATCGTCGGCTATTCGGCACAGGATGTGAGGCTGAAGAATCAGCGCTACAATTCCGGCGAGTACCGACGAGACAAAGAGCACCATCACCGATGGCACACGACGAGCGATGAGGATGCCCGTGACCAGTGGCACCAGCAGTGTCCATAGTGAGATGTTGAAGGTTTTTTCCAATCCGTGGGTGTACTGATCAATGTGCAGTTCGGCTCCGCTACCATGCCCCAGTCCGGCTACGGTGAAGATGATGAGCGTAATGGTCAATGCCGGCACAGTGGTGTGCATCATGTAGCGAATGTGCTCAAAAATGTCGACTCCCATGGTCGACGAGGCAAGAATGGTGGTGTCGCTCAATGGCGACATCTTATCGCCAAAGTAGGCACCTGAGATGATGGCTCCCGCCGTCCAAGCATCGTCAATGCCCAGCGCATGGCCCACACCCAGCAGAGCGACACCCAGCGTGGCGATGGTGGTCCAAGAACTGCCCGACAGTAGCGAAACTATTGAGCAAATCACACAAGCACTCACCAGGAAGAACCGCGGTGAGAGCAACTGCACACCGTAGTAGATGAGCGTGGGTACCACACCGCTAATCATCCACGATCCCGCCAGCATACCCACCGTGAACAAGATGAGCAACGTGATGAAGATGCCGCCCATGGTCTTCTCCATTTGCCGTTCAAATGTTTTCCAAGTAACGCGATAGGCCGTCATGGCAATGAGGATGCACACGGCCGTACCCATAAGCAAGGCAATCTGACTCCCGCCGGTGAGCGCATCACTGCCAAAGAGCATAATAATGACAACAAGCAGTGCGATAAGCACAAGTACAGGAATGAAGGATATAAGCGGATGTGGAAGTTTATGTTCGTCCATAATGGAATGTTTTCATTATTAAGGTATAATAGTGTTATTTCCTTTTTTTGAATCATTATTTTTTCGGGCTTGAGTGATGAGGGTGCGGAAGTAGGCGAGGCCCTCGTCAAGCGGCATGAAGCTTGCAGCGGCCTCGCCGTCGAGGTTCATGCGCACGGCCTCCTCGGGGTGGAACTGTACACCCAGGGCAAAGGGTTTGTCGGTGCGCTCAATGGCTTCAATCACCGGAATGCCGTCGGTGAGGGTGATGCCCGTCACTTTAAGCGGTGTGCCCGCCACATCGCCACATGCCTGATGGTGCCACGAGGGCACTTTGCGAATGATGGGGTCAAATGGAGCTTTACAGAGTGAAAATCTTGAAAGCCCCACAACACGACAGAGAATAGACGTGGTATCGGTCATCGTCACATCATGAGGAGTATAGTGCCGCTCGCCATGCTCATCACGCTGCATACGATGCAAGTAGTGGTAATCCTTGCCCTGCGCGGCAAAATACTGGCCGAGGTCCTGAATGAGCGGCGCTCCCGAGACCACAGCAAGCATCTGCATACCCCGGCACAACCCCAGCAGAGGGATGTTGTGGTCGAGGCAGTAAGACATGGTGAGATACTCTGAAATGTCGCGCTCGGCATTGCAGTTGTTGTCTTCTTCTATTCCATGCCAGGGTTGAGGCTTGGCAAAGAGCGTGGGACTGATGTCGCCTCCGCCGAGGAAAACGACAGCGTCAATGTCTTTCATCAGTGTATCAGCGCCAGTGCCAGCATAGGTATCGATTTTCACCATGTCGGCATACTGCTGGAGCAGGACTCCATTCTCGTCGACATACTGTGGCAACAGGCGACTGCCGTCGTATTTGAGCGCCGCAGCGCGCATCTGGGGCAGAATGACGGCCTCACCACCCGCCGCCTCGATGGAGCGGACCACGCGGTCGTAGGCCTTGGTATTGGGCACCCAAGCGATGCCTATGCGCACAGGAGTATCATTGCACGTCTGCGCCTGCGAGGCAAACACCATGCAGCAAATGAGTGCAGACAAGAGGATTCGGAGCGCAAATGTCGTTGGTTTCATATTGAAAAGAGTTTTTGCGGTGTGAGAATGCAAACTTACAAAAAAAATGCGAAAAACACCTCTTTTGTCACATAATAACCATGTCAAGTCCGATATATTGTAACTGCGAATGCCCTTTTATCAAGAATGTTTACTATATTTGTAGTCTGTCAATAATTTATTTACAGTCATGAAGTTTTTTATCGTAGACGCATTCAGCAGCCGGCCGTTCGGCGGCAACACCGCAGGAGTTGCAGTGCTCGAACAGGGTTCCCCATTTCCTGCCGATGAGCTGATGCAACACATCGCTGCCGAACTTCGCTATAGCGAGACGGCATTCGTTATTCCGAGCCAAAATACCGGCGAGTTCACAACACGCTATTTCACACCCGCCGGCGAGGTGGACCTGTGCGGGCATGCCACCATTGCCACCTTTGGCGTGCTGCTCAGTCAGGGATTGGTCAGCGAGGGAGAGCAATGCCTGAACCACACACTTGCAGGCGACCTGCAAGTGACGGCTGGCAAGCAGGTGATGATGCAAATGGCGCCCGCAACCCTACTGCCTACCGCTGTCGATGCCGAACGCCTGCACCGTGTAATGGGTGCAGATGAAACGATGCAGTGCCCTACCCTGCCCATCGAAATCATCAGCACGGGTCTTCCCGACATCATCATGCCCGTGGCAAGCCTCGATGCGCTCCATGTGCTGCGGCCCGACATGGACGCATTGGCCCACTTTAGCAGCGAACTGGGTGTGACGGGCGTGCACGCCTTTGCGCTGAGCGATGACGGCTTCACAGCTCATGCGCGCAATTTTGGCCCTCTCTATGGAGTGCCCGAGGAGTCGGCCACCGGCACAGCAAGTGGAGCCCTCACCCACTACTTGTTCAGGCAAGGACTGGTTAGTTGCCCGGGGGAGTGCCGCTTCATGCAAGGCGAGGCGATGGGGCATCCTTCTGTCATAGAAACGCGTCTGACGCCTGACGGCGGCATTCAGGTGGGCGGCCCTTGCTCTATTGTGGCACAAGGTGAACTGATGATATAAGTATAAAAAAGGATAGAATCATCCTCGAAATGACTCATCTCTCCCAAAAATCGCCAACAGTAACAAACTAAAAGCCAATACCTTGCAGCCACATTGGGCAAATCTAAAGTAGTACTTTATATTTGGCAAATATAGCACATTGTGATGATGACAAGCAAGAAATATTAAGAAAAAGTAAAGACAAAAAGCATATTATGCAGATATTTGCCCCATTCTGCTTGGTTTTCAAAAATTTCTTGTATATTTGTGCATGATTAATAACGAAACACCTAACCGATTATGAAAATATTTAAAATCACTATTGCACTGCTGTCACTGGCCTTTACCGCTCCGGCCGCGCATTCTATCGATGTAACCCCCATGGTCAAGGAGACTAATAATGTGACCGACCTCGACGACGAGATTGCCGCCCAAGAGGCTATCATGAAAGACAAACAAGACTCCATTGCCATGATTAAGGAGAACATCAAGGTGATTGAAGCCCGCGTCGATAGCCTGAACCAACTGGTGAAAGAGGCCAAAAAAGAAATCTCGGCACTTGAGAAACTCAAAAAAGGCCATGAGAAGGATATTAAGTACTACATCAAGGCCCGCGAAATGACCTACGAACGACGCGACCAACTGGTGTTTGACCAGAACATCAAGGATGTGCTACTCGAACCCTACAACAAGGATGCCTGCGTGGAAGCCCTAACGCACTTCGACAAGATGGAAACCAAGGAAATCATCAAATACAAGGAATTGGTGGAGGACTACGGCAAATATACTCAAAACTTGCGCGAGTTCCTGGAGAAAAAACGCAAAGACTTTGTGAAAGAGGGCTGGGCTGTGCAGACCAGTGATTCTGAACTCGTTAAGAAATTCCATAAAGATTTGAAGGGAACCAAATACTGGAAAATCTACGACAAGCGCACCAACAAGCCCTACCGCTCAATTGGTTATCTCGACGAGGTTATGGACAACATCCTCATACTTGAACGGCAAGGGTTCAATAGCCAAAAGGCCTACGACCGCGTGGTCGATTTGCTCTACGGCACCTATTAAGTCCTCGGCCCTCAAAACGTAAAAAAGAGGTAAAAACCACTCTGAATTTTAACGAAAAATTTCATGTTACAGCAAAAAAGCGTCAAAGGTCTTGGCGGTTTCAAACTTTTGCCGTATTTTTGCAGTCGCTTTTGAGACGCCTATTCCTTGAGCCTCTCAGAGCGGTCCCATAGCTCAGTTGGTTAGAGCACCTGACTCATAATCAGGGAGTCCTTGGTTCAAGCCCAAGTGGGACCACAAGATGAGCCGTTAGTTATCAGCATTGCTGCAACTAACGGCTCTTTCGTTCTCCCCACTGCTTCCTCGCACCTCAAAAGATAGTGTTGAACGCATAGCGGGCTATGAGGAAACAATTTTAGGGTGCAAAATGACCGTAATAATGATCTGTTGAAGACTTATTCTTTGTGGTGGGAGTCGATAATGATGGTCACAGGGCCATCGTTGACAAGTGCCACCTGCATCTCGGCACCAAACACGCCCGTCTTCACTTCACGCCCCAGGAGCTTGCCAACTTCGGCACAATAAGCCTCATAGAGTGGCACTGCCAGGTCGTGACCGGCGGCATGAATGTAACTGGGCCGATTGCCCTTCTTGGTGCTGGCGTGGAGCGTAAACTGGCTCACAGCGAGCACATTGCCACCCGCATCAATGATGCTGCGATTCATCACTCCATTCTCGTCGTCAAAGATGCGCAGATTCACGGTTTTTTGTGCGAGCCACTTCACATCATCGGGAGTGTCGGCATGGGTAATGCCTACGAGGACAAGTAGACCCTCGCCTATCTCACTGTGCAACTGACCGTTAATGGTCACTGAAGCGCGCTTGACACGCTGTATAACGATTCTCATGACAGATTGTTTTTTAATGCATTAATGACTTTGAGTCCCCTACTCTTCCCTATCAGTCCGATAATCTCCAGATCGGGAGCCTCGCGCAGTCGCTTGATGCTCTTGAAATGCTTGAGTAACAATTGGCGCGTTGAGGGACCGATGCCTGCAATATCGTCGAGTAACGAGTGAGTTTGGCTCTTGCTACGCACGCTACGGTGGTGCTTGATGCCAAAACGGTGCGCCTCGTCGCGCAAATGCTGCACCACCTTGAGCGACTCGCTGTTTTTATCAATGAAGAGTGGCACTGAGTCGCCCGGAAAATAGATTTCGTTAAGCCGCTTGGCAATGCCAATGACGGCGACTTGGCCACGAATACCCAATTGGTCAAAGACCTCTAAAGCCGCGCTCAGTTGGCCTTTTCCGCCGTCAAGCACCACCAGTTGGGGCAAGGGCTGATTTTCGCTCAGCAGGCGGGAATAACGCCGAGAAAGCACCTCCTTCATCGACGCGTAGTCGTCAGGACCTGTAACGGTCTTGATATTGAAGTGACGATAGTCCTTTTTTGAGGGTTTGGCATTGACAAAGACCACACATGAAGCCACCGGGCTGGTGCCGCTGATGTTTGAGTTATCGAAGCACTCAATGTGCCGTGGCAACTCCTTCAAGTGAAAATCGCGCTGCAACGTGGTGAGCGTTCGCATGGTTCGTTGCTCGGGGTTGAGTTTCTCCAGGCGCTTTTCCTTTTCGGTCTTAAATTGCTGGGCATTTTTGAGCGAAATGGCGAGTAGTTTGCGCTTGTCACCGCGCTGCGGGATGGCAATGTTTCCGCATCCGGCAGGAATAAAATCAGGCAGCACGTTGACCAGCGTTTCGGTAATGCGATCGGCAACATAAGTGCCGGCAAAACGCTCGTGAATGCTATGAATGGCCGACGACATGAGTTCGGCATCGGTCTCGTCGGAATCAGCATCGACAAACTTGTATTCAAGCGTCATGCTCTGTACGATGGCTCCGCGGCGCAGGTGCATATAGTTGACATAGGCCTCATCGTTGTCGCGAAGCAAGGCAAACACATCAAGGTTATGGATTGTTGGGCTGACAATCACCGACTTAGCTCGATAATTCTCGATAAGCAAATATCTATGCTTCAGTTCATTGGCCTCTTCAAACTTCATCTCGCCGGCGAGTCGTTGCATCTCGGTCATGAGATAGTCGCTCACGAGTTTTGTGTCACCGTTGAGAATTTGCTTAATTTGATCAATGTGCTCTCCATAGTGCTCCGGAGTGACATAGGCTTGACAGCAACCCTCGCAGTGCTTGATATGGTACTGAAGGCACAGACGGTGCTTGCGCGCCTCTACATTTTCCGGAGTTAGGTTGTGGCGACAGGTGCGCAGTGGATAGATTTGACGCAAGGTGTCGATGAGAGCTTTGGCTACCTCCACCTTAGGATAGGGGCCGAACATGCGCGCGCCCTTAGGCTGGGTATCACGCGTGAGGAATACCCTTGGATAGAGCTCGCGAGTGACACAAATCCAGGGATAAGACTTGTCGTCCTTGAGCAGTACATTGTATCTGGGCTTGTATTCCTTGATGAGACTATTCTCCAAGTCAAGGGCCTCCTCCTCGCTATTGACCACAATGTAGCGCATATCGTAAATGTGACGCACGAGCATATTGGTGCGCATCACGGGATGCACGCGGTTGAAGTATGAACTGACGCGGCGCTTCAGGCGCTTAGCCTTGCCCACATAGATAACCGTCCCCTCTTTGTTGAGATAGAGATACACACCCGGACTTTCGGGCAACAGGCTAATTTTGAGTTTCAGTTCGTCGTTCAAGTGCGATAGTGCTTACAACTGCCCATAGGGGGCTATTTTGGGATAAACATCAGAAGTCAAACAAGGTTGTAACCTCAACCTCCGGCGGGAATTTTTCAAGTCCGCCCAGCTCTTTTAGGGCGCAAATGAAGTTAACATAGACCTTCTTGGGGTTCATGGTCTGCACCAGTTCGTAGGCAGCGAGCATCGTCCCGCCGGTAGCGAGCAAGTCGTCATGAATCAGCACTACATCATCGGGCGTGATGGCATCTTTGTGAATCTCGATGGTGTCAACGCCATACTCCTTCGTGTAGCTCTTCTTGATGGTGATGGCAGGGAGTTTGCCGGGCTTGCGCAGGGGCACAAAACCTGCACCGAGTTCAGTGGCGAGAATGGATCCGCCAATGAAGCCGCGGGCCTCAATACCCACCACTTTGGTTACGTCCTTATCGCGATAAGGTTCAGCAAGGGCTTGCCCCACCAAGCGTAGCGCGTCGGCATCCTTAAACACCGTTGTGAGGTCTTTGAACTGGATTCCTTTGGCAGGAAAATCGGGCACATTGCGCACCAGTTGTTTGATTTGTTGCAGTTGTTCGGGTTTCATTTTCATTGAGTTATCGTTTAATTGTTCCACGTGAAACATTTTTATTATTATCGACCTAATAGTAGCAGCAAGATATTAATGTCGCTGGGAGAAATGCCGGGAATGCGTGCTGCTTGACCCACGGTTTCGGGATCAATGCGCTGCAATTTCTGGCGTGCCTCGGTCGAGAGTTGAAGTATCTTGGAGTAGTCGAAACGGCCCTTGATTTTCACCTCTTCGAGTCGAGCGATTTTGCCGGCAATGATTTCCTCGCGCTCAATGTAGCCGTGATACTTGATTTTAATTTCAGCCGCCTCCACAATCTCGTCTCTCCTACCCTCTTCAATCGTAGAAATTTGAGCACTCAAGTCTTCAATGATTTCAGCAAGGAGGATAATAGAGAACTGTGGACGCAGAATCAGGTCGTACAGTTTGCAACCTTGACGCAAGGGCTCAAGTCCGCGTTTCTCAAGTTCGGGATTGATGAGTGCGGTGCGCACGGTAAAGTTGCGAGCGAACTCTATCAGGTTTTCCACTTGTTCCCATTTTTCCCGCATGAGTCTATAACGTTCTTCAGTTGCAAGCCCCAAATGATAGGCTTTCTCTGTGAGTCGTCGGTCAGCATCGTCTTGCCGCAACAAAATGCGGTGCTCGGCACGAGAAGTAAACATGCGATAAGGTTCGTCAACGCCTTTTGTCACCAAGTCATCGATAAGTACACCAATATATGCCTCGTTACGGGCCAGGGTAAAGTCGCCACCGTCATGTGTGTGCAAGTGCGCATTAATTCCGGCAATCAAGCCCTGGCCGGCAGCCTCCTCATAGCCAGTGGTGCCATTAACCTGACCGGCAAGAAACAGGTTTTTGACCAGTTTTGACTCAAGCGTGTGATTGAGCTGAGTGGGGTCAAAAAAGTCATATTCGATGGCATATCCGGGACGAAACGCATGGGCATTGGCCAGTGCGGGAATGTGTGATATGGCATCAAGTTGCACCTGCCACGGCATTGACGAGGAAAAACCGTTAAGATACATCTCGTGTGTGGTCTCACCCTCGGGCTCAAGGAAAAGTTGATGCGAATCCTTATCCGGAAAAGTGACCAGTTTTGTCTCAATACTGGGACAATAACGCGGGCCAACGCTTTGAATCTGCCCGTTATAGAGTGGCGAATCAGACAATCCTGCCTGCAATGTACGGTGTACGTCTTCGTTGGTGTACACAATCCAGCAAGGACGCTGCTTGAGCGTGCGTTTCACTTGCGGCAGAAATGAGAAATGATGAAAATCATTATCGCCATCTTGCCGTTCAGCCAATGAAAAATCAACGGTGCGCTCATCAATGCGAACAGGTGTTCCGGTCTTCATTCGGTCGGTCCTGAATCCCATTTCGCGCAATTGCTCAGTGATGCCGTGCGAAGCGGGTTCTGACACTCTCCCACCCTCTTGCTGCACGCGTCCCACGTGCATCAGGCCATTCAGGAATGTGCCTGCCGTGAGAATCACTGCTTTTGCTCTAAATTGAACACCGAAAGCGGTTTTCACACCTGTCACTGCCCCACCCTCAAAGTTGAGTGCAACAGCAATATCCTGCCACATATATAAATTAGGTGTGTTCTCAAGCGTATCACGCCACAAAGTGATAAACTTCATGCGATCGGCCTGAGCACGCGGACTCCACATAGCAGGACCTTTAGAGCGGTTGAGCATGCGAAACTGAATAGATGCGCGGTCAGTGATGATACCCATCTGCCCTCCCATTGCATCTATTTCACGCACAATCTGCCCTTTAGCGATACCTCCAACAGCCGGATTGCAACTCATCTGGGCAATCTTGTTCATGTCCATAGTGATGAGCAATGTGCGCGACCCCAAGTTGGCGGCGGCACAAGCGGCTTCGCATCCGGCATGACCGGCACCTATTACTATTACGTCGTAATCAAGATTCATAGTTGTTTAAAAAATTATTGGGCAAGATTGCGAGGGCCTGATTCTCATGCTGTTCCATGATTTCACGCTCACCGGGCCCCTTGTCATTGATGCCACACAGGTGCAGCACACCGTGAATGATGACTCGCATGAGTTCAGTGTAATATTCACACTGCAACTGGTTTGCGTTTGAACGCACCGTGTCAAGCGAAATGACCATATCGCCACTGATGCGGCGGCTATTACTGTAGTCAAATGTAATGATATCGGTATAATAGTCGTGCTGCAGAAACTGTCTATTGGTTTCAAGAATGTATTCGTCGTCGCAAAACACATAGGTGAGCGCACCCACATGCTTGTCATGCAATTTCGCCACCTCAACAATCCACTCGCCTACCACTTCCTGATTCAGTGGTGGCATGGTTGTGTTTTGAACTATGTAGTTAATTTCAGGCATCAGCAAAGAAATTTTTATCCAGTTACAAAGTTAGTTCATATTCTTGACAATTGAGTTAAAGAATGCGACATTTTTCAGTAGTTGCGTCTTTTTTTGAATTTTCTGCCCATTTTTGCTGAATGGTGTTTCCCTCTGTTAATGTGCAAAATAACCCCTTTTTAAGCTCTCGAGAATGAAATATTTAGCGAGATGCCGCATGATTGCCTTGAATTTTTGCCTCTGATTGCCGTTAAACAGTGGCGCTTTTTTGAAAAAATGAATTCTTGATCTAAACGTAGGTGAAATAGGGCGGCAGAATACTTTTTGGCACAAAAATTGCTATTCTCATTTAAAATGATTAATTTTACGCAACCGTTAAAAACTTATAATTATGATAGAATATTTCCAATCCAACTTATGGCAACTGTGGGCACTCGTTAGTTTATTGTGCCTAATTCTTGAATTGACCTCGGGCGACTTCTTCATCATGTGCTTTTCACTGGGAGCAATTCCGGCACTAATCGCTTCGCTGTTCGACACATCCTTCACCGCTCAAATCATTATCTTTGCCGTGTGCTCGGCTCTTTGCATCTTCTTTGTGCGTCCCATTGCGCTGAAGTATTTGCATAAGCACGACGAACGGTTGAGCAATGCCGAAGCCTTGATAGGGCGAGAGGGTAGGGTGACCCAGACCATTGAAGCCGGCGACTATGGCCGTGTGGCTGTGGATGGCGACGACTGGAAAGCCCGCAGTGCTACCGGCGAACGCATTGCGAAAGAAACCCGGGTGCGCATCGTGAAGCTCGACAGTATTATCGTCACCGTTGAGCCCCTTGACTAATCTGACAATTCATAACTGATTACTGATAACTCTAAAACTATACAACTATGACAGTAGCAACCTACGTACTGATAGCGCTCGTATTGCTTGCGCTCATCATTGTGAAAAAAAGCCTCGTGATTATCTCGCAAAGCGAGACCAAAATCATTGAGCGACTGGGTAAGTACCATGCCACACTGCGTCCCGGCATCAACGTAATTATCCCATTTGTTGACAAAGCGAAGAACATCGTTGCCTACCGGAGCGGTCGTTATTTCTACACCACCGACATCGACTTGCGCGAGCAGGTCTACGACTTCGACAAGCAGAATGTGATTACAAAGGATAATGTGCAGACACAAATCAACGCGCTGCTCTACTTCCAGATTGTAGACCCATTTAAGGCTGTGTATGAGATTAATAACCTGCCCAACGCTATTGAGAAACTGACGCAGACCACGCTGCGTAACATCATTGGCGAACTGGAACTTGACGAAACACTCACCAGCCGCGACACCATCAACACCAAGCTGCGCGCCGTGCTTGACGATGCCACTAACAAGTGGGGCATCAAGGTGAATCGTGTTGAATTGCAGGACATCACGCCTCCTGACAGCGTGCTTAACGCCATGGAGAAACAAATGCAAGCCGAGCGTAACAAACGCGCCACCATCCTCACCAGTGAGGGTCAGAAAGCCGCTGCCATTCTGCAATCGGAAGGTGAAAAGACCGCTCGAATCAACAAAGCCGAGGCCGACAAGCAGACCCGTATTCTTGAAGCTGAAGGTGAGGCGCAAGCGCGCATCCGCAAAGCTGAGGCTGAGGCTATTGCCATCGACAAGATTACCGAAGCTGTGGGTAAGAGCACCAATCCCGCCAATTACTTGCTGGCGCAGAAGTATATCGCTATGATGCAAGAAGTGGCTTCAGGACCGGCCACCAAGACGGTTTATCTGCCGTTTGAGGCAAGCAATATGCTGGGTAGCATCGGAGGCATCAAAGACCTGTTTAAAGGCGACTGAATGCCTTGAAATGGGTTCTAATGAAGGTATTGTAAGGTAATAGAACAACCTTCAAGATTGCGAGGTCATTTTCATGAGCGTGAAAATGGCCTCGCGGCCTTTATTCATCAGCAGGTCCAGAATGCTCAAGTTAGGAACAAAGCCATGCCTGTCGGCCCATAGCTGATAGTAGGGCACATCGGTTATGGGCAATCCATCGGGCTTTTTCGCCCCTAAGACTCTGCGCAGGTCGTAGTAATGCTCTGTATCTTCTTTGTTGTCAGTTGTTTGTGTGAAATTGCGGGGTAGGGGAGCGACCTTGATGGGCAAATCCAGGAATTCAATGATGAGATGCTGTAGGCGTTCGTTGAAGTTGAGCAGGCTGTCGTCTTGAAGAGCATCGTCACCGAGCAGTAGTTGATGAAGGTCGTCGGCGATATAGTCAAAATAGGGCGTGCGGCCGTAGGCCGAAAACAATGCGCCCCAGTGCAGATGCCGCCAGTTGGCATGCTCTGAAACACGCACATCGCGCATGGGCACATGCATGGCATTTGTCGCCCCGACAAGGGGCAGGGTGAGTTTCTGCACGCCATTGGGTCCCAAGATGGCGTAGCGGTGGTGAGAATGCCGCAAGGGCAAGTTTCGCTCTTGTGAGTCAACATAGACCACACCAGCGGCGAGCATAGCTGCGTAAGCACGCACCGAAGCCGCCGTCATGCTCCCGATTATAATGGGAATGCCCGGCTTCCATGTGACGCATTCAGGTTTCATTTATCAGGATTAGCGTCGGTGAAGATGCGATTCCAGCGAATCTTGCCATGGAACCACTTCTTGTCCTTGTCAAACGATATGATGACAAACATAGGCGTACCGATAATGTGATCTTCAGGTACAAAACCCCAGTAACGCGAGTCGCTTGAATTATCGCGGTTGTCACCCATCATCCAGTAATAGTTCATCTTGAACACATAGCTCGTGGTGGGTTTGCCATTGATGAGAATGGTGCCGTCGTCTTGCAACTGCACATCGTTGCCTTCATAGTTCTTGATGCAACGCAAATACAGAGGCAGATTCTGTGGAGTCAGATGCAGGCGCGCGCCCTTCTTGGGCACCCATAGGCCACCATTCTTTTCATTATGCGCATAAGTATCATGTGTCCAACCGTAGTTTACACCGATTGGGTAGGTCAAAATCTTATCTATCATGGGATTGTCTTCGCTTTCGCGAGTGGCTTTAAAGCCCATTTTCTCAAAAGCGGCTTTCATGCCCTGAGTGAGCGGCAGGTGATAGCGCCCGTCATCGGCATGAATCATGCGATAAACATCCTCCTCATAACCCGGCTCGGGTGCCTGTTCTTCGGTGTGGCGTCCGCTCACACCCAGGTCGTCAAAGGTCTTGTCATCAATGAGCGAACCGCCTGTGTCAAGGGCGTAGTTGAATTGTGCATACTCCGGTGTGGGCAGTGCTTTCCCATTAATATAGATGATACCCTCCACAATCTTGACACGGTCGCCGGGCAAGCCAATGCAACGCTTCACATAGGCATCGCGACGGTCCACCGGTCGCCAAATAATGTCGCCAAACTGCTGTTTATCGGAGCGTATCAATTCACGGCCAACCGCCTCATCGCCTTGGCCTAATTCAAAAATCAGACGATAGTAGTCGGGGTTGGGAACCTTTGTCGACACCGTGTCGCCGGCCGGGAAATTGAACACCACAATGTCGTAGCGCTCCACGTCTCGCCAACCTTTCAGGCGATGGTAGGGCAGTTGCCAGCCTTCAATATAACTCTTACAGCCGAACAGGGTGTTCTGAGCCAGCGGGAAGTGCAGTGGAGTTTGAGGCACGCGCGGACCATAAACGAGTTTGTTCACCCATAAAAAGTCACCGGTGAGTAGCGTTTTCTCAAGCGACGAAGATGGAATCTGGTAGTTTTGGCCCACAAACAGGAATAGGAAGTAGACCAGCACCAGGGCATAGACAATCGCGTCAACCCAGCTCATTACTGTCTTCACAATAGGATTCTTACTACCTTTCCACCAGTTCCACGGAATGAACTGAGTGAGGTAGATGTCGGCCAACAGGAACCAAGCCAGTGCCACCCACCAGTTGCCTAACCATGCAACCCAAGCAAAGAAAATGACACTCACAATGCCAAAGCGCACCCAGCGTGTTTTCTTGACACGGGCAAGTCGCTCCATTAGGCCACCATGCTGGGGCTCAAAGGTTTTTTCTTCTTTGGGTTCTTTCTCTTTCTTCGATTTATTGAATAAATTCATCGGTTATCTGATTTTTGATAATTTACTGTAGCAAATCTTTTGCCAAATCACAGCTAATAGCCTCAAAAGCGGAAGCAAAGGCCTGATTCAGCTTGCAAACTTACTGAAATTTCACGAAATAATCAAAATAAAGCCCGTGGGCAAAGCATTTTTTTCAATTAGTGTGCATCAAGCCAGTTGGCACCCATGCCATGCGATGCTGTGAGACTCACTCCACCTTTATAGGCATTCTCCATCTCTTGCACCACAATGGCCGACACTTGCTCAAGTTCAGCGGGCATCACATCGAAGTTGAGTTCATCGTGTACCTGCAGAATCATCTTAGACTGAATACCTTCTTGCTTAAAGCGGCGATAGATATTAATCATGGCTATCTTGATGATGTCGGCAGCGGTGCCCTGAATGGGCGCGTTGATGGCATTGCGCTCGCTGAAACTGCGCACCACGGCATTGCGTGAATTGATGTCGGGGAGCATACGGCGGCGGCCGTAGAGCGTTGTGACATAGCCTTTCTCCTTGGCTTGGGCTATGCTGCGGTCAATGTAGGCACGCACCTGCGGAAATGTCTCAAAATAGCCGTCGATGAGCATTTTAGCCTCGGCGCGTGGAATGCTTAGACGCTCTGAAAGGCCAAAAGCCGAGATGCCGTAAAGAATGCCGAAGTTGGCGGTTTTCGCCTTTCGCCGCTGGTCGGGCGTAACATCTTCAAGCCGTTCATGGAAGATTTTGGCCGCGGTAATGGCATGAATATCATAACCATTTTTGAAGGCATCAAGCATGGTATTGTCCTGACTCAAATCGGCCACAAGCCGCAGTTCAATCTGCGAATAATCGGCGCTGAAAAATACGTTGCCGGGGGCCGGAATGAAAGCCTTGCGTATTTCTCGTCCCTCATCGTTGCGCACGGGTATGTTCTGCAAGTTGGGATTGGTCGATGATAATCGCCCTGTTGCTGTAACCGTTTGATTATAGGTTGTGTGGATGCGCCCTGTGCGTTTATTGATAAGGGAGGGCAGGGCATTGACATAGGTCGACAGCAGTTTTCTGATGCCTCGCAGTTGCAGGATTTTATCAACCAGTGGATGACGATCACGCAGTTTGAGCAACACCTCTTCAGTGGTGGAATACTGACCCGTCTTGGTCTTCTTGGCCTTATCGTCAAGATGAAGCCTGTCAAACAGGATTTCGCCCACCTGCGCAGGCGAAGCCGTATTGAATTGCGTTCCTGCCAGTTCATAGCACGTCTGCTCCAACTCGTTCATTTGCTTTGTGAGCGTCACTGAGTAGTCATTGAGTGCCTTGACATCGATGCGAGCACCCGCTATTTCCATGGAAGCCAGCACCTCAATCAGTGGCAACTCCATGTCGGTGAGCAGATGGGTCTGCTTGTTCTCTGCCAGTGCCTCATCAAGCAATTGGGGTAAAGCCAGCGTCACATCGGCAAGCTCACACACCATGTCGCACAAGGCTTGAGGCGTGAATTCGTGTAATTTCTTCTGATTGCGTCCTTTCGGGCCAAGCACTGTCTCAGGGTCAATAGCATCGTAATGGAGCATTTCTTGCGCAATTACGGCGGTGCCGTGGGTGCGCTCGGGTTGTAACAGATAGTGGGCCACTGATGTGTCGTAGTAGGGAGCGTTGAACTTCACGCCCGCATTGTGCAGCATGACCATGTCGCGCTTTACGTCATTGCTCACGATGCGCACTTCAGTGTTTTCAAAGAGCGGACGCACTGCGTCGGTCATCATCCCAAATCCGTCGTGAGGCAGATAATAGGCGTGATAACGCTCTCCCGCCAGGGCATAGCCCAGAATTTGAGCTGTCATCGCCTCGTCACCCTCAGCCACAATGTGGACTGCTACTTGCTTGTTTTGAAGCAATCTCGCCACAATTGTTGCGGCCTGATCGGGGTCTGCAATCACTTGATAGGAGTATTCGTGCGACTGTAGGCTGGTGCGAGCGGGTGGGGCAGGAGAGGACTCCGGTTCCGGATTGTCAAAATCGAAGAGTGAGGGCTGTTGCGATGCAGGTTTGGCTTGTGCCGGTTGTGCGGGTGCCGATGAGGATGTGCCTTGGTCAATGATGCGCGCTGTGAGCGTACGGAATTCAAGTTCGTTGAACACGCTGCGTAGGGCATCGGCATCAAATGGGCGGCTCTGCATGGCTTCAGCGTCAAATTCAATAGGTACATCGGTCTTGATGGTTGCGAGAAATTTCGAGAAGCGTATTTGCTCCGCGTTAGCCTCCACCTTCTCCTTAAGCGAACCCTTGAGTTCGCTTGTGGATTCAAGAAGCCGCTCTATGCTGCCATACTGCTGCACCAGTTTCTCGGCAGTTTTGGGTCCCACGCCGGGACAACCCGGTATGTTGTCGGCACTGTCGCCCATGAGTCCCAAAATGTCAATTACTTGGCGAGGGTCGTCTATGCCATACTTTGCCTTGATTTCGTCAACGCCCAACTGCTCGTTTTTGCCGGGATTGAAGATAACTGTATGCTCATCGACCAGCTGTCCAAAGTCCTTGTCGCCCGTCACCATATAGGTGGTGAAACCCGCTTGCGACGCTTTGTGAGCCAGTGTACCTATCACATCATCAGCCTCATAACCGGGCACTACATAGATGGGAATGCGATAAGCTTCGAGAATTCGCTTGATGTAAGGTACCGCCTCCTTGATGCCCTCAGGCGTTTCGTCGCGGTTAGCCTTGTATTGCTCATAAGCCTCATGCCGAAAGGTGCCGCCCGGCGGGTCAAAGCACACGGCAATGTGTGTGGGCCGGCGGTGCTTGAGCAAGTCCTGCAAAATATTGACGAAGCCAAAGATGGCCGAGGTATTGACTCCCTTGCTTGAAAAGCGCGGGTTACGCATCAGTGCATAGTAAGCCCTGAAAATTAGGGCATAAGCATCGAGCAGATAGAGACGTTTATCTTCCATTTCAGTAACAATTAAGTCGTGAGAGGCTTTTCAAGCCCTAAATCGTTGGGAGCAGCTTGCCACTCGCCTCACAAAGTTAACACCTTTTCCCGGAAGTTCAAAATTCAGGGTTCTAATCAGCGTTTATCCAAAAAAAAGTAGTATCTTTGTTATTCATTCTCAAAATGCCATTAAAAAATTCAAGAAACCAATGACTCACTATCTCGACAATCTGCAAAACACCATTCGCAATCACTGGAATCAAAAAGCGCTTTGCGACTACCAAGGCGAGGCTTTTACTTACGGCGACCTGGCCTCAGCCATTGAGCAATTCAGAATATTTTTTGAAAAGGCCGGAATTGATAAGGGCGACAAAATTGCCATCTGCGCACGCAACTCGGCACGGTGGGCTATGGCTTTTTGGGGAATCAATGCCAACGGACGCGTGGCAGTGCCGCTGCTGGCTGACTTTCACCCAAAGAACGTGTCGGCTCTCACAAACCATTCTGACAGCGTTGTGCTGTTTGTCGATGATGATATTTGGGCTAAAATGAAGCCTGAAGACACACCCTCGCTCAAAGTTGCCATCAGTGCCAAGAGTGGCGAGATGCTTTGGCACCAAGACGCTATGGTGGCCGATGCTTGGCTAAAACGCAAGAATTTCTTTGAACAACTATATCCTGAGGGTATGAAACCGGAAAATGTATCTTACTTCACCGACAATATGGGCGAATTGGCCATCATCAACTACACATCGGGCACTACGGGCAATCCCAAGGGAGTGATGCTCACCTATGGTGCCATCTCTGACACCGATAACTTCGCCAACACCCAATTCCCGAACAAGCCGGGAGAGACCATCGTCTCAATGTTACCGCTGGCTCACATGTACGGGCTGGCCATTGAGTTCATTCACCCCAATGTGGATGGTGTGACAGTCTACTTCCTGGGCAAGACTCCATCGCCAACCACGCTACTCAAGGCCATGCGTAGTGTCAGGCCCTATATGGTCGTCACCGTGCCGCTGGTCATGGAAAAAATCTATAACAACTCCATCAAGCCGGCACTGAAGAAACGAAGAATGCTACTGGCAGTACCCGGCATGAAAAAATTGATTTACAAAACCATACGCAAGACCATTATGGCGGTATTCGGCGGTCAAGTGCGATGCTTCATTATGGGCGGTGCGGCTCTCAATCCTGAGGCTGAAAAGTGCTTTAAAAAGATGAATTTGCCCTACACGGTGGGCTATGGCATGACCGAGGCTTGCCCGCTGTTGGGATATGAGTGGTGGACGCGCTTTGCGCCTGGCTCTTGCGGCAAACCGGTTCACGAATTGCGCATTGACTCCGACGACCCGGTGAACAAACCCGGCGAAATTCAAGCGCGCGGACGCAACCTCACCATTGGTTACTACAAGAACCCTGAAGCCACCGCGGCGGCATTTACCGACGACGGTTGGTTCCGCACCGGCGACCTGGGCGTGATTGACGAGGCCAACAACATCTTTATTCGTGGGCGCATTAAATCGATGATTCTGAGTTCATCGGGGCAAAACATCTATCCTGAGGAGATTGAGGCTGTACTCGCCAATTGCCTGTATGTGACCGAGAGTGTGGTCGTGGATCGTGGCGGCAAAATTGTGGCGCTGGTCTATGCCGAGGTGCCTGAAGATATGGACGACAGAACTAAGGCTGCACTGCCCGAGGCCATTCGCGTTGCCGCCAACAAGTCGCTGCCCAACTATAGCAAGATTGCCAAGGTGGAGATGATGGATAAACCCTTTGAGAAGACGCCCAAAATGAGCATCAAGCGCTTCCTCTACAAGTAACCTTTTATCCTGATTTTTTACCGGGCACTAATCATCAGAAAAGGCTTTATAATTCCCAAAAAATGGGTTGAAAAAGAAGCAACCCCTGTGTGTGAGATTGCTTCTTTTTTTATTTGAAAATTGTACGAAATTTACTTCTTGGCGCAGTCTTTGCAGTCACCGCACTGCTGTTCGGCGGTGCCACACTTGGCGCAATGGGGCGAAGTCATTTCGCAAGTAGCCTTGCAGCATTGCTTCTTGGCCTCTTTCTCAGCACAAGCTTTTGCGCACTCGGGGCCTTCACCTTTAGCGCATTTGTGGCCCTCTGCTTTCTCGCATTTCATTTCGGCTTTAGCGCATTTGTGGCCCTCTGCTTTCTCGCATTTCATTTCGGCTTTAGCACATTTGTGAGCACCTTCAGCTTTCTCGCACTTCATTTCGGCTTTAGCGCACTTGTGAGCACCTTCAGCTTTCTCGCATTTTTGGCCGGCAACCTTCTCGCATTTCATTTCTTTTGCGCACTTTTGGCCCTCGGCTTTTTTGCATTGCATACCTTCGGCTTCGGCTTTCTCACGCATTTTAAGAGCCTCTTCCTTTGTCAACTTTGCGTCAGAATTCTTTTCGATTTTTACTATCTCTTTGTTTGATGTTGACACTTTCTTGGCAGCAACCTTGGTTTGAGCGAAACTCATCGATGCACCCAGCACGAGTGCTAAACTGATAGCTAATAATTTTTTCATTTCTTTCGTTTTTTAAGTTAATATCTGCTGCAAATTTACTATTTTGTTTCATTAATCACATTTTCTTTTACTTAAATAACCTTAAATAGTAAAATAGGAGACAAACTCGGATATAATCAGACAATGGATGACTATTGATTGACAATATTTTTTATTGATGACAATTAAAATCAGCAAATAATAGATGAATTAAACAAAATATTTTCTGTCGCCCCGATGGGGCTAAACATAATGATTCATGCCTATATTACAGGGGTTGCGCCTGCGGCTCCACCACCTGCCTATTATCTTGCGCCCCTGACGGGGCTTGCAGCGGTGGAAATCTGGGGATGGAGGGGAAGCGTGGGAACGGCGGGAAAAGCGGGAATTTTGGGAATCTTGGGAAAATGTGGAATTTTGTGGCCAACAGGGGATGCCTTGTGCCCACAAACACATAATACTTGCCTGAATAACAGCTTTGTAGGGTGCGGTCACCACAGGTTGCGACCCTACATGGTGGCGAAAATGATTGTACTGCTTTTGTGGAGAGAATGTGTGCTTTCGAGGCTTTTTGTGTACTTTCGTAGCGCGATTGTCGATTATTGTACCGCAAACGGGGGCGGGGATTGGTAGATGTGTAGTAGGGACATATATGCGTCGCGAGACGCAAAAGGCTCGGAGAGCCGAGTTGTGATTAAGACCATGCAAGAGGGTCGAAGGCCCTCGCCGCTTGGTCCATGGCAGCAACCATGAGATGTGCGTCGAAGACGAACTTCATTGCCCGCTATTGTTGCAAGAATCATCACAATTCACTACCTTTGTGAAAACAAACACATCAGCTATCATGAGTGCCACCATTTCTTTGTTTCATATTGTCATCAACACCCATGGGCGCAGAATGACCATCCCCGACGAGACAAGTGAACACATGTACAGATACATAGGTGCTATCATCAAAAGCCACAATTGCAGGTTATTTCGCATTAATGGCATTGCCAACCACATACACATGTTGGTTGGACTACCGCCGACTCTTGCACTGAGCGACCTAGTGCGCGATGTTAAACAAGGTAGCAGCAAGTGGGCGAAACAACAAACCTATTTTCCCGATTTCAACGGGTGGGGGAAGGAGTATGGAGCATTCTCATGCAGCATCCGTGACAAGGACGCCATCATCAGTTACATCAACAATCAGCGCATTCACCATGCTCAGAGAACTTTTGAGCAGGAGTATCAGGACATGATTGAGCGTACTGGGCTTGAGTGGAATGAGTACCGGCTCACTTGATGCAGTTCTTGCCGCTGAAGTTCGTCTGCGACGCACTTTCTGCTACCGCAGGCTTTGACCAAGCTGCAAACCTCTGCGAGGTTCTGGCATGGTCTTAATCATATAGTCGGGTCTTCGACCCGCCTGACCTCTACGAGGTCGAACTTGAGCCGCACAAAATTCACGACAACCCATACGGACTTGAGGCGTACAATAATCACGACGCCTTCATCGTTCCTTTTTCTCTTAAGATCATCACCAGCAAACATTGATTTGCAATTGAGTCATTTCATACCGCATTCTGTTATTTGTGGGGGAGGGAGCAATATATCAAAGAGCGCTTTGCGCGGGTGGGCGTGAGGGCAAAGATAGGGGATTGAGAGGGCAGTGAGAATGGTGATAACACAGTTTAGTGGAATAGTAAACGAGTATTTGATGGTATATCCCCTCGGCGTCGATGTTTTCTCTCGCAAAAAGCACAAAAAGGAGCTCCAAAAAGCCGCGCGGTGCGCGGAGTTTTTTATGTAGTTTCGTCTAAAGAATAATGTCAAAGAACATTGGATGGAAAATTGTGAGGGCAAAGATAGGAGATTATGGGGCGGGTGGCGATGGTAATCGCAATATGCGCATGTTTGGTGAAGTTGAACTATGGTTTAATGTTTTTTAACAAATGGGGGGGGTAATTCTTGCAAATCATTAAAATATGTACTATATTTGCAACCTGAAGAACCAACAATAATAATAGGAATCATGAAAACTAGTATCATTAAACTCTCAAGCCTGCTATTAATGCTTTTGACGGGGATTAATGCCACAGCCTACGACTTTATGGTCGATGGCCTCGCCTATAACATCAATGAAGACAGCACAAGTGTAACCTTAACTTATGAACAACGCCCTTCGGTAACAAATGAGAATGCCTATATCTCTCTTGGTGGCACTCTGACAATACCTTCAACTGTTTCTTATAATGGTAAAACTTATTCAGTTACTTCAATAGGTGATCATGCTCTGCATGGACTATACGAACATCCGTACCGTGTCGAACAACAAAACAAGGATACCCCAAGAAAAGATGAACACGAACGAAAACCTCGATGTTTTGCTTCAAAGCGAGCGTAAAACCACCTAAGATTTCTAATAACCAGCAATGTTAAACATTTAATTCAGAAAATATATGAAAAAGTTTTATGTTTATTTATTTATGCTCATGTCAGCCATGATGCTCTCCTCAGGGGCATGTTCCAGCAATGCAGAAGACGAACCAGAGCAAACAGAACCCGGTGTTTTCAACAATCTAAAGAAATGCCCTGTTGATGGTATCTATAAAGGCGAGATACTTGACCTGTCATATCCCGACAATGACGGATATGATGGCGTCTGGTGCCAGATTAAAGCAGCTCCAAATAATGCATGGTCGAAGGGTGCACCTGATGTGCGTTCTTACATCTTTTTTGAAAGAAGCGACTTTGATGGAATTGAATTACCTGTTGGTAAAACTATCGCATTTCGCATTCTGAAATATGAGGTAGACACTTATCGTTTTCATGTGATTCTGGCTGATATGCCACCATATAATTATTTTAACTGTAGAGTAAAACCTATATAAAGCATTGGATATGAAAGAGTTATTTATTTTTTTATTGCAAGTTTTTCTGCTGGCCCCTTTGTTGTCATCATGCAGTGACGATGAGCCAGTAGATTCAGATGGCTTTATATTTCTTGAGCATGGAAAAAAATACCCAGCCCAGACCCAGGTGAGCGATGATGAAATCATGTCAAAACTATGTAGTGGAATGTGGGTTGTTTACAATGGCAATAACTGGATATACTATGACAAAAATCATGCAAGCAATTATTTCACAAGAAGTAGGAAAGGTGATGATGCATATTTTGAGTCAATAGTGTTTCATGAAGACGGCACATGCAGTTATGATTCTGATGTAAGCAATAGCACATTTTCAGTCAAGGACAGAGTCATCAGCATTGAAAGGAATGCCGGCTACCGTGGCTGGAATGTGAAGGTGGTGGCCATCTACCAAGGCAATCTTGTGGTTGACTGCAAAGCGCAGACAGAAATGAAGGGATTTGACACAGCCACCCTGATGCAGCGTTACATCTGGTATAATTACCCAAGTGTAGAGTAGTCATCAATCATGCATCTGAACTTTGGTGGCTGGCGATACTGGCCCTCATTATATCCCTGGACACCGAGAGGTGCTGCTTTTTGATGGTATATCCCCTCGGTGCCGATGTTTTCTCTCGCAAAAAGCACGAAAAGGAGCTACAAAAAGCCGCGCGGTGCGCGGTTATTTTTTTATTATTAGTGTCCGATTAAAAGTCCGTTAGGACTGTCAAGAACCTAGGCAGGGGTAAAGCCGCAGGCGAGAACCCCTGTCAGTTAGGCATATACAACATTAGTCCCGTAGGGACGGCAGAATGTGAATCAAGTTTTTTATCTGTCGCCCCTGATGGGGCTAATTATATTGAATATCACCTTAAAACAGGGGTTGCGCTTCGCTCCACCACCTGCCTATTATCTACCCAGCCCTGACGGGCTTCATAGTAAGCTCAATATTTTAAAAAACATTTAAACAACTCAGGCATAGTGGATTGCATTGTGTCTAAAATCTTTTATCGGACAACAATATTTTTTTATGTGGCAATGTTTCAACAAATAATCTCCGGACACAAATTGGGGCGCTTTTTTACCAACAAAAACCAGGATGTATTGAAGAAAAATGCCTTTTGTTGATTGTCAGCAGATTACAGAGTGTTAAATGAACTCATAAATTTGGTGTGTTCTTTTATTATTTATAAATTTGCGTTGAACAATAATTGGTTAGCTGACTTTTGCCATCATGAGCCTATGCGAATATAAATATCGGAATATGTTCCTGCCACGCGTGGCAGGAAACTTTGGTAACAAATATAAGGTTGATTGAACTTCCTTTGAATATGACTAGCCCGTTTACAAACAGTATTTGTCGAATAATTTAAAATTGAAATGATTATGAAGAGTTTGTTCTATATTATAATATGCACTGCCGCATTAGCTTTCAACTCATGTGAATGTTTCAGTGATTCTGTGAAAACTGAAGTGACAAGTTTCTCAACTAACGAAGATGTGCAATTTATTGCAAATCATGAGTGTTATGGCTTTAAATATGCCCTTGCAAAGAATCAGGCTGATTGCAGTTGGTTTAGTTTTAAAGTTGATGTTGATAGTGGCAAGAATCTTACATTAAATACTGAAAATATATTGGTTACGAGCTCAATGGGTGATACAATTCCATTTGATATTAGAGTCAATAAGAAATTCTTAATTGACAAGGCACCTTCTGCTATTCAGATGTGTGACACAACTGAAGTTGGGTTGACGTTCAGTTATTTACATGCACTGGAAGATAGGCGAGTAACGATAACTGTCAATCATTTTCCCGAACAACCTGACTACACTGTGTTCTGGTTTGATATTCCTTCGTCTAAAATAGAATTAGGTCGTAAAAAAAAGAAACAATAAAGGATGCATCAACTCGGGCTGCCATTTACTTCGGTAATAATTATGGAATAGATTGGACCCGGTTTGAGTATCGTTACCCTATCTACAAAGATTATTTGTCAAACCACTTAAAATTAAAATAATTATGAGAAAATTGGTTTATTTGCTAATAGTTTCAATAATGTTTTCGATAATGAATACTGGGTGTGATTATTGGCAAACAATTAGCATCAGGAACAAATCTACAGACACTTTATGGGTTGTTTCTGGAAACTCTGGTAGTGATTACGGTGATGCTTTTTTGGCAACACACAGCAAATATGGAAAGATTATTCCACCCGACACGTTTTTATATGAAGTGGACTGTGCATTTAATACCACCTTTGATTATGTAATTAAGACAGAAGGGCCTGAACATATTCTAATTTATAAAAAGGACACGGTTAACCGCTATGGAGTTGATTCGCTTTATGGAAAAAAATATTTAGTGGAATATGTGTTTAATTCTGGTAGAATTGTTGATATCAATAAGCATATTTACTACCCTCCCACAAAAGAGATGATTAATAAAGGAGTTGAAGTCTTTTACCCCGAAGATGTACCACCTGGTCCTGACCACCGATAAGACAATGATAAAGTGATAATAGAATAGAGAAAATAGATAAATTATGAGAAAATGTGGTGGGAGAAGAAGTGCCAAAGGGTGATGGCGGCGGAGTTGGCGACATTGAGGGAGTGCTTGGTGCCGCGCTGTGGAATCTCGATGCAGCAGTCGCTGGCATCAACAGCGGCTTGACTGACGCCTTTCACCTCGTTGCCAAAAATTATGGCATACTTGCCACCGGCTGAAACTTTAAACTGCTCCAGGCTGATGCTGCCATGCACCTGCTCGATGCTGCAGATGGTGTAACTCTGGGCTTTGAGTTGCGTGATTGCGTCGTTCACATCTTTATAATATTGCCATTCAACACTGTCTTCGGCGCCGAGAGCAGTCTTGTGAATTTCGGGCTGTGGAGGTGTGGAGGTGATGCCACACAACATGATTTTCTCGACCAGAAAAGCGTCGGCAGTGCGGAAAATGCTACCCACATTCATCTCGCTGCGCACATCGTCAAGCACCACCACCACCGGTAGTTTTTGTACTTTTTTAAATTCATCTACATCGATGCGATGCAAATCTATCATTGATTTCTTTTTCATCGGACAAGAGCAATTTTGCTTTGCAAAATTACACAGGAAAAGCGACAAAATCAATCCTTCGAAGCAATTTGTTAATAACCGTGTTGAAAACCGTTGATAACTTAACGAAAAAAAATGATGAAAAAACTTGACTTTTGAAAATCGTGGTGGCTTATACATGTTTTTTGGATGACAAAAAAAGATAGCAAAAATGTTTGAAAGGGTTTTTATCACATTTTTCATCACTTTTCATCGTGTGAAAGTGAATAATTTATTAACTTTGCACTTTGTTGACAAGGTGTTAATAAATAACTGAATGTGCTTATTATCAAAAAGCAAGGTTGTCAATAAGCCATTTAATAACTTGATAAGTTATAATCAACCACCTCACATGGTGCTGAAGCGCAAAAAAGTTATCATCAGAATTAACAGCCTATCATCATCAAAACTTTATTAATTAAAAATTTAAAATTAAAATATATAATATGATGAATGTCGAAAAAGGGTACGTCGATGCGCCCATTCCCGATGGCATTGACCTGAAACAGGAAATACTGCGACTGAAGAAAGAGAAGAACGCGGTGATTATGGCCCACTACTATCAGCGTGAAGAAATACAGGAGTTGGCCGACTATATAGGCGATAGCCTGGCACTGGCGCAGTTGGCCGCCAAGGTAGAGGAACCGGTGATTATCTTGTGCGGTGTTCACTTCATGGGCGAGACCGCGAAGATTTTGTGTCCTGAAAAGACGGTGATAGTGCCCGACCTGAGTGCCGGCTGCTCGCTTGCCGACAGCTGCCCGGCCGATGAATTCAAGCAGTTCATCAAGGAGAATCCCGGTCACACTGTGGTAAGTTATGTGAACACCACTGCTGCCGTGAAGGCACTGACCGATGTGGTGGTGACCTCGTCGAATGCCAAGCAGATTGTTGACAGTCTGCCTGAGGATGAGAAAATCATCTTTGGTCCTGACCGTAATCTGGGTAACTATATTAACAGTATCACCGGCCGCCAGATGAAGGTGTGGGACGGTGCCTGCCATGTGCATGAGCAGTTCTCGATAGAGAAAATTATGAAACTCAAGGAGGAGAACGAAGATGCCAAAGTGCTGGTGCACCCCGAGTGCCCGAAGCCCATCAGACTCATAGCCGACAAGATTGGATCGACCCAGGCACTGCTCAACTATGCAGTGAAGAATGAGTCGAAGAAGTTCATTGTGTGCACCGAGAGCGGCATTCTGATTCAGATGCAGAAGAAGTGCCCTGAGAAGACCTTCATTCCCGCTCCGCCCGAAGACGGCACCTGTGCTTGCAACGAGTGCAACTTCATGAAGATGATTACACTCGAGAAACTCTATAATTCGCTGAAGTATCTTGCACCCGAGATTGAGGTTGAAGAAAAACTGGCCAAGAAAGCCATCAAACCCGTGAAGCGCATGCTGGATATTTCCAAAAAATTAGGCATTATCAAATGAAAAAGATCATCAGTTTATTATTTATTCTTTTAAGTATTGAAGTTATGGCACAGAATGTATATGATTTCACAGTAGTTGACCGTAAAGGAAAAGAAGTTTCGTTAAGTGAATATAAAGGCAAGGTACTGCTCATTGTGAACACCGCCACGCGCTGTGGTTTTACACCGCAATATGAGGCACTCGAAGCCATGTATAAGGATTATAAGGATCAGGGTCTTGAAATTCTTGATTTCCCTTGCAACCAGTTCGGCCAGCAGGCTCCAGGCACCGAGGAGGAAATACACGAATTCTGCACCTTGAATTTTGGCACCGAGTTCCCGCAGTTCAAGAAGATTGAGGTGAATGGCGAGAACGAGAGTCCCTTGTTCACTTACTTGAAAGCTCAGAAGACATTTGAGGGATTTGACTTGAACGACAAGCTGGGCAAACTGCTCGATGAGATGCTGTCGAAGGCCGATCCCGACT
The DNA here is from genome assembly GCA_946412245.1 of uncultured Bacteroidales bacterium. Taxonomy (GTDB): domain Bacteria; phylum Bacteroidota; class Bacteroidia; order Bacteroidales; family Muribaculaceae; genus Sodaliphilus. Next base: position 21,609 of record CAMKGM010000003.1, on the reverse strand, counting down.
ATGCCAAGAAGAGTGATATCAAGTGGAACTTCACCAAATTCCTGGTTGACAAGGAAGGTAACGTGGTGAAACGCTTCGAGCCCACTCACGACATGAAACTGGTGGAGGAAGAAGTGAAAAAATTGTTATAAGATTAGTTTATTAACACATAATAATGGAATATAATTTTAAAGAAATAGAGAAAAAGTGGCAACGCTACTGGAGAGAAAACAAAATCTATCAAGTGGAAGTTGACCACACGAAACCTAAATTCTATGTCCTCGACATGTTCCCCTACCCCTCGGGAGCAGGATTGCATGTGGGCCATCCGCTGGGCTACATTGCCAGCGACATCTATGCGCGTTACAAGAGGTTGAAAGGTTTTAATGTGCTGCATCCCATGGGCTATGATGCCTATGGATTGCCCGCCGAGCAATATGCCATCCAGACGGGTCAGCACCCTGAAATTACCACCAACCAAAATATTGGTCGCTATCGTGAGCAACTTGATAAGATAGGTTTCTGTTATGACTGGAACCGTGAGGTGCGCACCTGCGACCCTAAATATTACAAGTGGACGCAATGGGCTTTTCTGAAGATGTTCAAGAGTTATTATAACACTGAACTCGACAAGGCTCGCCCCATTGAGGAACTCGTGGAATATTTTGAGAAAAACGGTACCAAGGACTGTCCTGCACACACCAATGGCAACAACGACTTCACAGCTGACGAGTGGAAAGCTTTCAGTAAGGTGGAGAAGGAAAACATATTGATGGACTACCGCATTGCCTATCGTGGCAACACCATGGTGAACTGGTGTGCCAAGCTGGGCACCGTGCTTGCCAACGACGAGGTGAGCGAGGGCGTGTCGATTCGCGGCGGTTATCCCGTTGAGCAAAAGATGATGAGTCAGTGGTGCTTGCGCGTGAGTGCCTATGCCGGACGCCTGCTGCGCGACTTGGACACCATCGAGTGGACGGATTCAATCAAGGAGACTCAGCGCAACTGGATAGGCTATAGCGAGGGTGCCGAAATGACCTTCCCGGTGGCCGACAGCGACGAGAGTCTGCTCATCTTCACCACGCGTGCCGACACCATTTTCGGCGTAACCTTCATGGTACTTGCTCCCGAGAGCGAGTATGTAGACAAGGTGGTGACTGCCGAGCAGCGTGCTGCCGTCGATGCTTATCTCGACGAAGTGAAGCATAAGACCGAACGCGAGCGCCTCATCGAAAAGAAGGTGAGTGGCGTGTTCAGCGGCAGTTATGCCATCAACCCCATCTCGTTGAAGAAGATACCTATTTATATAAGTGACTATGTGCTGGCAGGTTACGGCACCGGCGCCATCATGGCAGTGCCGGCTCATGACAGCCGCGACTATGCGTTTGCCAAGCATTTTGACCTGCCCATCATTCCGCTGATTGAGGGTGCCGATGTGAGCGAGGAGAGCTTTGACGCCAAAGAGGGCATCATGTGCAACTCGAGCAACGAAATGCTGCAGCTCAACGGCCTGCAGGTGAAAGATGCCATTGCCAAGACCAAGGAGTTTATTGAGGAAAAAGGCATTGGCAAGGTGAAGGTGAACTACAGGCTGCGCGACGCCATCTTCAGCCGTCAGCGTTACTGGGGTGAACCGTTCCCCATCTACTACGACGAAGACAACCAGCCACAGGCGCTTGAAGAGAGCGAATTGCCGCTGCTCCTGCCCGAGGTAGATAAGTTCCTGCCCACCGAGACGGGCGAGCCGCCACTGGGTCGCGCCAAGAACTGGGTGGCCGCTAATGGGCGTCCGCTGGAACTGTGCACCATGCCGGGCTTTGCCGGTTCGAGTGCCTACTATCTTCGCTACATGGATCCGCACAACGACGAGGCGCTTGTCGACAAGGATGTGGATGAATATTGGCGTCAGGTCGACCTCTATATTGGTGGTACCGAGCATGCTACGGGTCACCTTATCTATAGCCGTTTCTGGAACAAGTTCCTGTATGACTACGGCTATGTGTGCGAGGCTGAGCCGTTCAAGAAACTGTTCAATCAGGGCATGATTCAGGGCCGTTCGAACTTTGTGTATCGCATTAAGGATACCAACACCTTTGTGACGCTCAACAAGAAGGACGACTATGATGTGACGCCCATTCATGTGGATGTGAACATGGTGAGCGCCGATGTGCTCGATATTGAGAAATTCCGCGCTTGGCGACCCGAATTCAAGGATGCCGAGTTCATATTAGAGAAAGACAAATACATTTGTGGCTGGGCCATCGAGAAGATGTCGAAATCGATGTTCAATGTGGTGAATCCCGACGACATCGTGGAGCGCTATGGTGCCGACACGCTGCGCCTGTATGAGATGTTCCTGGGTCCTGTCGAGGCGAGCAAGCCGTGGGACACCAACGGCATTGATGGTGTGAACCGCTTCTTGAAACGCCTGTGGGGTCTCTTCTTCAATGGCGATGAATTGAAGATTGTTGACGAGCAACCCAGTGCTGAAGAACTCAAGTCACTGCACAAACTCATCAAGAAGGTGAGCGGCGACATCGAGGCACTGTCGTACAACACATCGGTGGCTGCGTTCATGATTTGCGTGAACGAACTCTACAGCCTCAAGTGCAACAAGAAAGCCATCTTCGACGACCTGATTGTGCTGCTGGCTCCGTTTGCACCGCACATCAGCGAGGAATTGTGGCATGTGCTGGGTCATGAAGGCACCGTGTGCGATGCCCAGTGGCCTGCATGGAACGAGGACTACCTGAAAGAATCGACCATTAAATATACGGTGTTGTTCAAGGGTCGTCCGCGCTACAACATTGAAGTGCCGGCCGGCACCGATGCCGCCGAGGTAGAGCGTGTGGCGCTCGCTCATGAAGGTGCCGCCAAGTGGCTCGAGGGCAAGGCACCCAAGAAGGTGATTGTCGTGCCCAACAAGATTGTGAATGTGGTGATTTAATCACTGACTTTTATAAAATCCCCGTGCTATGAAAAATGGTGCGGGGATTGTTTTCTTAAATAAACGAACTGAACGATGAAAAAGATAGTTTTTGCTACCAATAATGCTCACAAACTGGAGGAACTTCGCCAAATCGTGGGCGACAAAATTGAGATACTGAGTCTGAACGATATTGGCTGTCATGAGGATATACCCGAAACGGCCGACACCCTGCAGGGCAATGCCGAGATGAAGGCGCGCTATGTGGCCGACCATTATGGCTACGACTGCTTCAGCGACGACACGGGATTGGAAATTGATGCGCTTAATGGCGCTCCCGGTGTGCACTCGGCACGCTATGGTGGTGTGGCACACGACAGTGACCGCAACATCGACCGTGTGCTGCGTGAAATGAAGGATGTGCCCATGGAGCAGCGCACAGCCCGCTTCCGCACAGTGGTTGCGCTCATTGAGCGTGAGGAGGACGACACCACCGAGTTCCCGTTGAGGTTTGAGGAGATGAAGTTCTTTGACGGCAAGGTCGAAGGTGTGATTCTCACCGAGCGTCATGGCGAGGGCGGTTTTGGCTACGACAGCATTTTCAAGCCTGTGGAGGGCGATGGCCGCACCTTTGCCCAGATGCAGCCCGAGGAGAAGAATGCCATCTCGCACCGAGGCCGTGCCGTGCGCAAACTCGTAGACTACCTGACCGAGCAGTATTTGATATGAATTCAGACCGTGGGAGTAAACGCTTAGACTGGTTTGTATGCCATTCTCAACTTGAGGTTTACCCTTCAATGAAACGCCGAAAGGATGACCATGTATATACAGACCGTTGCATTTATCTGATAACCATTTGTTGTGCCGAGCGACATCAGCTTTTCGGCACATTGGAAGATGCTGACTCTGACCATGCTGTCCCCTGGGTACAGCCATCTCAGTTGGGAACAAAAGTCATTGAACATTGGTCAAACATTTCCCTTGAACAACCACTCATCAAGAGTATGGCTTTTCAGCTTATGCCCGATCATGTGCACGGAATCCTTTTTGTCACAGCCCCTCTACCGAGACACATTGGACACTATGTGAGCCGCTTTAAAGCAAAGTGTACAACATCAATGCGTAACATGTCATCGTATTGCGAGACGAAGTCTCGTACATCCAGTCTATGGGAACCTGGTTATAATGATCGCATCCTTATCAACAAAGGTCAATTGCAAAACTGGGCAAAGTATCTTCATGATAACCCGCGTCGTTTGTGGATTAAACGCAATCATCCCGAATGGTTCACAGCACGGCAAGGCATTAACATAGGCTCCACACCTGTTACATGCATGGGAAACCTATCTCTGCTTCAATATCCATACAAAGTAGCGGTACAATGCTCACGAAAACTGACCGAGCAGGATATTGAGGCCGCATGTCAACGCTTTTTATCTATGGCTCATGATGGTGCCGTGCTGGTTTCACCCTGCATCAGTCCTGGCGAAAAAGAAGTAATGCGGCGGGCATTTATCAAAGGATTGCCTCTTATAATATTGCTTGAAAATGGTTTTACTCCCATGCAGAAGCCATCAGGACGTCAGTTTGATGCTTGTGCAAGTGGGCAGTTGTTGCTCGTAGCACCATGGGCGCACCACAACGACAGGCGCACCATCACTCGCCAGCAGTGTATCGAATTAAACAAACTTGCAAAAGAGATTACTGAGTACGAGACTGCGTCTCGCAATACAAAGACATGCTAGTATGTGTCTTAATATCACAACGAGCAACTTAGTTCTAATTCGATTCTTTGTGGGGAATATTTAATTTATTTAGGCATTTTCAGAATAGATAAAGTAAAGTAAGAAAATTATTTATAATTTTGCATACCCAATATAAACTCTTAACCGATTATACTATGATTACTGCTGAAGAACGTGATGCGATTATAGCCCTTATTAAGAGGCAGGTAGTGCCCGCCATTGGTTGCACCGAGCCTATTGCTGTGGCCCTCTGTGTGGCCAAAGCCGTAGAGTTGCTTGGCACGGTGCCCGAGCGGGTGGATGTGAGGCTCAGTGCCAACATTCTCAAGAACGCCATGGGTGTGGGCATTCCCGGAACGGGTATGATTGGTTTGCCCATTGCCATTGCACTGGGTGCACTCATAGGCCGTCCCGAGAAGCAACTCGAAGTGCTGTGCGACTGCAATCGCGAGGCTGTGGAGCGTGGCAAACAATTTATCTCTGAGGACCGAATACACATCACACTCGAAAAAGATGACCCCGACAAACTCTATATCAATGCCTGCGTAACAGCCGGCGAGCACCGCGCCGAGGCACGCATCAAGACACATCACACGCACTTTGTGTGGCTGTCGAAAGACGGTGCCGAAGTGGCCACTCACAGTTCCACTTGCTGTGACGGTGCGGAGGTACAAGCCACGCCCGACGACCCGCAGCTCAACCTGCGCAAGGTGTATGATTTCGCCACGCAGACCGAGGTTGACAGGCTGCGCTTTATCCTCGAGGCCAAGAAACTCAACGAGGCTGCCGCAAAGAGCGGATTGCGTGAGAACTACGGCCACCAGCTCGGCAAAACCATGCTCTCGCCACTGGGCCGCGGCATCATGGGCGACAGCATCTTCTCTAAGGTTATGTCGGCCACCAGTTGCGCATGCGATGCGCGCATGGCCGGGGCCATGGTTCCCGTGATGAGCAATTCGGGCTCGGGTAACCAAGGCATTTGCGCCACCATGCCCGTGGTGGTGTTTGCCGAGGAAAATCACAACACCGAGGAAGAACTGATTCGCGCCCTCATCATCTCGAACCTCACCGCCATCTACATTAAGCAAACCCTGGGTGCTCTCTCGGCTTTGTGCGGCTGCGTGGTGGCTTCAACCGGCAGCAGCTGTGGCATTACCTACCTGATGGGTGGCACTTACGAGCAAATCAGTTACTCGGTGAAGAACATGATTGCCAACCTCACCGGCATGATTTGCGACGGTGCCAAGCCTTCGTGCGCGCTCAAACTCACCAGCGGAGTGGGGACCGCCATGCTCAGCGCCATGCTGGCCATGCAGCACAAGTATGTTTCCTCGCAAGAGGGCATCATCGACGACGATGTGGACCAGAGCATTCGCAACCTCACCGAAATAGGCAGCCGCGGCATGGATGTGACCGACCGATTTGTGCTCGACATCATGACCCACAAGACCAAATAGATTTTTGTGTAAAAATACAATTGTTTTTGCATTTCTTGTTATATTAGAGATGAAATTGTGGAAAGCCGTATTATTCTTGTTGGTCATGGCTCTGGCGGGTTGTGGGGGCAGTCACGATGCGCGCGTCACGGCAGAACTCGACCGTGCCGACTCGCTGCTGCGCACCAGCGATACCGCTGCCCACAGCGCCGCCCTGCGGCAGATGGTGGCGCTCGACACCGCCAGCGCCCTGCAGGCCGACGAGGCCCTGCGTGCCCGCCACGCCCTGCTACTCGTACAGGCACGCTACAAATGCTATATGACCGAGCCAGCCGACAGCGGCCTTATCGACCAGGCCCGCCGATACTATGCCGACCATCACGGTTCTTCGGCCGACCATGAACGCTACACCCGCTCCCTTATCTACAGCGGTGCCGTAGCCGAAGAGCTCGGCCACCCCCAGCAGGCCATGCAATACTACCTCGAGGCCGAAGACACCGCCGATCCCAACGACCACTTCAACCTCGGCTTCACCAACCTCCGCATGGCAGTGCTGCTCAGTTCACTTTATGTGAGCGATGAAAGTGATTTCGATAGATACAAGAAAGCTTTATCACATTTTGAAAAAACTGGTCAGCTCTATTATCAATATATATGCTTCGGTAACATGGGTGGTATCCTGCGCAGCACAAACAACAAAGCGGCAAAACGTTATTTACAAAAAGCGATGAATCTTTCAAGAAATGAAGGTGATAGCCTATATTATTATGATTTTACAGAACAGTTAGCCATGAGTTATGTTTTGGATTCATGTCACCAAGAGGCAAGAAATTTGATATTAATTTGTATTACTGGTAATCAGAAATATAAAACAATTGATACTTATTTAACTGCAGCATATATTTATTCTCATCTAAACATAAACGATTCAGCAAATTATTTTCTTAAACAAGCCAAATCCTTTACTTTTGCCGACCGTGACAGCCTGAAGGAACTCTCAATTCTTGCACAGATAGCTTCTAATGAGAGAAATTATAAACAATCAGAAACATATAATCAGGAGTATAATCTGTTACTGGAACGCATAGACTCCAAACCTGACAAAAGACATATAGCAAATGTAGAGAAACTACATCATGAACAACAAACAAAAGCATTGCGCCATGACTTCTTACTACTAAAAATTGTTTTGTTAATACTCGCTGTAACTGCTTTTTTGAGCATTCTATTAATCTTACTTAGAGTGCGTCGCAAAACAAATCATCTGAAAGAGACGCTTGTATCTCTTGAAAATGAGAGAATAAACGAGCATGAAGCACTTTTGCAAAAGATTGACAAATACAAAGAAAACCTTAAGAGAAAAGACTTGAAAAGCCAAGACCAGGAAAGGGCTCTAAAAAATATGGATATTTTAATTGCTTTCCTTGGAAAGCACATTCAGCTCATGAGGAATCTTATTAGAATCACAAATACGCCAAACAAAGATGCGAAGACAATCAAAAAAGAACAGATAAGCCACCTCGTGAGGCGCGATATTGCAACTAACAGCTTTTGGGATGGAATGGAATTATTTGTCAATGAGGATTGCGGAGGATTTGTCAACTATCTCAAAACACACCATCCTAATTTAAATGAGAGTGATATAAGATTGTTAACGCTTCTCTCATGTGGGTTTTCATATGCTGAGATTGCTCTGATTATGCAGTATTCTAGGGAATATATAAGTGTCAAGCGTGACAGAGCAATTAAGAAACTTAATATTTCTGTGCCTTTTGATCAGTTTCTAGCATCTTTTAAACAATAAAAATCAATATCATCCTTTATAAAAGGATTCACAGACATTTAAATGTCTTTTTTTTAAAATAAAGACTAAATATTAATTTGATAACACGTTAATCATAAGCGTGTTATATGAATTGAATGATATTGGGTAAAATAGAGTCAGAATTTGGTTGTTTCAGTCAAATATCTGTATTTTTGTGACTACAAATTTATTTCAGATGTTATGAATAAACTTTTAATTTCATTTTTTTTATTATTTACTTCTTTAAACTCATTTTGTGAAGTGAATGGATTGTTTGGAGGGCACGACATTATTCTGAAACCACGCAATCATCCACATTCAGAATGGAGTGCCCCGGCTGACATGCCGGATGTGTACTACAACAGCCAACTGGGTGTAATCACCATCGTCGATTACGCTAATGTTACTTATTATGTAACTATTTATGATGATTGGTGGAATGTGGCGCTCACCGACACCAAGCCCGGTGGCGGCACCATCAACGTCTCCTCTCTCACCAGTGGTGACTACGTCATCGAAATCACCACCTCATGGAACAACCAGTATGAGGGTACCTTCACCGTCCCCTGATCCATCACATTATTTATTAAATTAAAGAGCTCAATTAATCATGAAGGAAATAGAAACCATACTAGAAGGCGTTGCCAGAACCATGAGGCGGAAGCTGGAAGCTACGGCCACGCTCAACTATAGCCTGTTAGGAGGCAATTTCGGTGAGATTCTCTTCCTTTATTACTATTCAAGGGTGAATCCTGATTATCTAGCCATAGCTGAGTGTCAAACCGACAGGATGCTCGCGGGGTTGAACAGGATAAGTCCAATAGCAACCTATTGCAATGGCCTTGCGGGCCTGGCTCTGGGGCTCAACGAACTGCAGCAAGACGGGTTCATGCAGGGCGTGGACGATGCCATAGGTGCGTTTGATGATGTGATATTGGAACATCAGCAGGCAGACCTCATGTCAAATAGGCATGACTTCCTTCACGGCTTCATTGGCCTTGGTTTCTACTGGCTCATGCGCTATAGGAACAGTGGCGTGGGCATGAAAGCACTTAAGGAAATTGTGGATTACCTTGCCGCATCATGCGAGGTCGTTGGTGATGCTCTCAGATGGCGGCTGCCTGAAGGCAAACGAGATAAACGATATAACATTTCATTGTCACACGGCATCTCGAGTACGATTATATTGCTCTCACGCTTGAGCCGTATGTCTTCATTGCCCAAACAGATGCGTTTTGAGATAGAACGCTTGACGACAGGTGCAGTGAATTATTTAAATGGCAATCGGCAAGACCCCGAGCGTCACGGGAGCTGTTTCCCCATGACATCGGCAGACTGTTCAGGGCCATCCAAAAGCCGTTTGGCATGGTGCTATGGCGACCTGGGTATAGCCTTGGCACTGCTGCAGTACAAGTTTCCGCATAAAAATGGCTTGGATATCTTTGAATATTCGGCCACACATAGGCGTAGTTTGATAGAGAATAGCGTCTATGATGCCTGCATTTGTCACGGAACAGCTGGCGTGGGAGCATTTTTTGATTATCTGGCGCATTGCCATCCTTCTCAACTTTTCCTTGACGCGGCCGATTACTGGAGAAATCAGACGCTCAGGAAGGCAGAGTATGTGAACGGCAACGTCCGTTTCCCCCACATGTCGGGACTTGACGGGAAATTCGAGGAAGGGCATGGGATACTTGTGGGAACGGCTGGAGTGGGACTCTACCTGCTCGACAGCATAGGTATCAAGACACCATTAAACAGATTTCTACTACTCGAGCCATATGAATAAATCCGCCATCACATACCGGCCCACAGCAAGATTTGTCATGCGGTTCCCGAGGTTTCCGCTCAAGGTTCTTGAAACAGCCATGCAGGGCGAGAGTGAATTCATGCCCTTGATGAAAAGTGATGAGTTCAGGAATGCCCTGCTATTTTCATCTCCAGCCCTGCATGAACAATGGGAGAGGCTGATAAATGAGGAAAAAATAGATCTGAAAGACAGGAACAGAGTGATTGTTTCGGCACTGAAGTATCTTGTCAGGATGTCAGCCCGCTGCACACCCTTTGCCTCTCTGGCTTCATGTGCCGTTGCCGAATGGGGAGAAAGGAACTCACTGGTTGTCAGTGACAAGCTGCAGCAAGATTTCAGAATAGATATGCTCTATCAGTGCCAGTTGGCACAGTATCTCCAAAACAAACTCTCAAAAGTGTTGCGTTACCGGTTGAATGAGACCGTGTATGCTGTTGGTAGCCAATATAGGTATGTGGCTGTTGGCATGACTAAGTCAGGGCGCACCTTCTGTATAAAAGAGGTGGCAAGAACCGGACTGTTGTCCTCTGTTCTCAAGTGTGCGCATGATTATCTGCCATTTGAAGAGCTTGTCTCACAGGTAACAGATATTTGTGACTGCAATGCCGATGAAGCTGAAAGCTATGTGAGCCAGCTGATACAGGAACAGCTGCTTACAAGCGAGATAGCACCAAATGTTACAGGCCAAGATGTCCTTGCGAGGTTGATTGATGCTGCTTCGAGTCTTGGGTTCGATGAATATGCACAGGAATTGTCGTCAATCGATGCTGTGTTAAAAGAATTTGATATAGAAAGTTCTGTTGATGCCAACCTTGATGCGAGGAACTGTGTAAAAAGCTTTTTTACTAAGAAGAGCATACGGGTGCACGAAAAATATCTGATACAACTCGATACCTATCGTGAAATGACCAGTGCAACAATTGACAAGATTCTGCAGAAACAACTGCTGCAAGGTCTGAAAGTGCTCAGCGCGTTGACATCCCATCACCGACATGGACTTCTGGAAATCTTCAAAAAGAGGTTTCATGAGAGATATGAAGAGCAGGAGATTCCTTTGCTTGAAGCACTTGACCCTGATGTCGGGGTGGGCTTCATTGTCGAGGAAGACAGGATATATTCAGGTCTGATTAGCGGCATCAGATTGCCTTCAGGAAAAAGCACGACATCAATATCACTAACACCCATAACACGACTCCTTCTCGCCAAACTGCATGAGTATGAGTCAGATGGCAGATTCATAGAGATTACCGACAAAGACATCGTAAAACTGGAATGTAACTTCAATGACCTTCCTCTGTCAATGAGTGCCATGTTCAAATTACTCGATTATGATTCTCAAAAGCGGGAATATCTCATTGGCGGACTGCACTTCACGGGCTCAAGTGGTGCAAACATGCTGGGAAGGTTTGCTGGTGGAAACGCACAGATCATGAAGATTGTCGAGTCGGTTGCCAGAAGCGAGAGTACGGCCTATGGTGACGAAATCATGGCTGAAATTGTCCATATTCCTGACAGCCGCACTGGTAACATCCTGCACAGACCTCATGTGCGTGATTATGAAATTGCCTATCTCAGCAATTCCACACTCGATGCGGAGCATCGCATACCTGTCAATGACCTGATGGTGTCAGTAAAAGAGAACAGGATTGTTCTGCGTTCGAAGAAGCTTGGAAAGGTAATTGTCCCACGCCTGACCACCGCCCACAATTATAGCCAAAATAAACTGACACCAGCCTATCGCTTTCTTTGCAATTTGCAACAACAGACGGGACGCATGTCACTGAGTTTTTCATGGCAGGGTTTGGAACATGCATTTGACCATCTGCCACAAGTAAGATACAAGAACATCATCCTTAAACCGGCACAATGGAACGTGAAAAGGAAGAAACTTCCGTTCAAGCGCAATTCACTTGATATGACCAAGGTTGAATCGTGGCGTGTGAAACGGAGGCTGCCTCAACATGTGTTGCTCGTATCGGGTGACAACAAGTTACCCATCGACCTGAATAGCAGCCTGAGCGTGCAGATCATGCTCAGCGAGATAGGCGCACTTGATGGTTTTGTCCTGGAGGAGTTTATTCCTTGCCGCAATGTGGCAGTAGATGAACAAGACAACGACTACATGAACGAATGTATAATTCCCTTTATAAAAGTAAGGCAATGAGAAGGGTTCAAACCATACAAAGGGATTTCTATCCGGGCGACCGTTGGGTTTTCTTCAAGATCTATGGTGGTCTGGTGGCTTGTGACAATCTGTTAATTGACAAGATATATCCACTAGCTAAACGGCTTATGAAAGCTGGAATGATAAAGAAATGGTTTTTTATAAGATATTCCGACCCTCATCTTCATCTGCGCGTCAGGTTCGAGCTTGCGTCGCCAGAGTTTTTCGCCGACGTTGTGGCAAGCGTGAACAGGACCATTGCTCCGCTATGCAGGAAACGGCTGCTTGTCAAGATGGTGCTTGACACTTATCGACGTGAAATAGAACGATATGGTATGCGTTTGATAGAGACAAGTGAAACTCTGTTCTGCCATGAGAGCGATTGCATCTGCACCGTGTTGAAGCATCTTGCTAGAAATGGCAAGCGGGATAATCGCTGGATGATTGCTTTTAGAATGGCAGAGCTCATGCTCACCTGTTTTGGATTGAGTCTTGAAGAAAAACACAGCCTGTCGAAACGCATGTGCAAGTCCATGCTCAAGGAGTTCGGCTATGATGAGCACAATCAGAAACCGCTCAATGAGCGTTACCGCGCTTTGAGAAAGGATGTTGCAAACAGTGTTGAAGGGACATTTGACACACCGGTTACTACTGCCATTGAGTAGTATGCACAAGCAATCAGCAATACTTTAGATAGTTGCAGGTATAAGGATGTGAACATCACGTCTCACATACACATGATGAATAACCGCCTATTTGCAGCCCAGGGCAGATTTCATGAAATGATGCTATATTTTTGTCTGTCAAGGTTCTACGAGAGCCGACTGGCAAGAATCAAATACAATAATAAATAAATTTATAAACAATTAAAATTTCAAGAATTATGAAAAAGTTAAGTAAAAATGACCTGAAATTGAAAGGCAGTAAAGTGACTAGGCTGAACGGCAATGGTGAAGAAATTCAGAATGCGCAACCCAATGAAGAGGATTACGCAGAAACAGTGATGAATGAGAAGACAGACTGCAAGACTGAAACTTTTAATACTCACTGCCTGTGTTTCACTCAAGGAGAATTAGGGTGTGAACAATCTAAGGATTGTCCACATACCGAATCAGGTGGAGAAATATGCTGTGCCGAAACTCTTGATGACGATCCCGCATGCGTGGTTGACACTAATGATGGCTGTATCGTGCCAATCGAAGAAAGCGAGGAGATTGCATGTAATGACACTGAAGTATGTTAACACTATCTTTTAATTGCAGGATTGATTTTAATTAATTGCGTGTTCTTTTGATTGTTTTCAAATTAATACCTATATTTGCAAGAAAAGAGGACTGAACATGCTGTCGAAAGGATATTTTAGAGTTTTTATGCTGGCGCTGGCTCTGATGAGCGCCGTGGGTGTGCTGGCCGATGATTTTGAGACTATCGGCGAGCGTCTCGCCCTGCAACGCTACAACTTTCCGCAGGAGAAACTGCACATCACCACCGACAAGTCGCGGTACATGGCTGGCGATACCATCTGGCTGCGGGCCTTTGTGGTGAATGCCGCCACTCATGAGCCTGTAGATGCCAGCAAGTACTGCTATGTGGAACTGCTGAATCCTTTCGACAGCGTTGAACTGCGCATCAAGGCGAAGGAGAAGAACGGCGTGTTGCAGGGCTATCTTGCCCTGCCGCCCCAGCTTCCAGAGGGCAATTACACGCTTGCTGCCTATACCATGTTCATGCAGAGCCTCGACGAGGGCTACTTCTTCAAGAAACGCATCGAGGTGATGAGCGCGCACAGCACACGCAGCAGCATCGTGTGTGATGTGGAGCGAGACCCGAAAAACCCTGACCGCGTGAGGGTCACAGCACATTATCTTGACCTGCACACAAGGGCCGAGAAAGAATTCAAGCAGATGACCTATGTGACATCTGATCAGTTCAAGCGTCAGCATGGTCAGGGCAAATCACCGATGGCGTTCTCATTGAACGAGAAGGAGACCCGAGGCGGGGCGGTGCTCGTGCGGTTCGACGGCTTCAGCAAGTATGTGCCGTTGCCTCCCAATGAGAATCAGGCCGAGGTGCGCTTTTTCCCTGAAGGGGGGTATCTTGTGCCTGATGCGAGGAATCATGTGAGCGTGAAAGCCTTGCAGGCTGACGGCAGCGAAGCCCGTGCCACCGGTCATGTGCTGGATGGCAGTGGCAAAGAGGTGGCGTCATTCATAACCGGCCATGCGGGTATAGGCGACTTCTACTTTGAGCCGCAAGCGGGCATGGCCTATAAAGCGGTGTGCCGTCTGAATGGCATCGACACAGAACGTGAGTTTGAGTTGCCACAAGTGAAAAGCAATGCCACCATAGTGCAGGTAGAGACTGAAACCGACGGGCAGATTCACATCAGGCCGGTGGGCGCAAAGACAGCTCAGAGCCTCATCGTGGTACAGCAGCGCGGCATTCTGCTTGCAACGGGATCCGACAGCATCACCTTGCCCAGTGAATCGTTGAGTGCAGGAGTTGTGCAGGCATTATTGCTTGACGAGCGTCTGCGTCCGCTGAGCGAGCGGCTCTTTTTTGTGCCAGGCCCGAAAACCCACAGCGTAAAGGTGACGTGCGACAAGAATGCCTATGCAAATCGCGATCGTGTGCAGGTCACAACCAGCCTCGAAGGCTTTGCCGCACCTGCGGGCAATTACGCCGTGAGCGTGACCGACGACAAGTCGGTCATGGCCGACAGCACTTCGGCCATAGCGGTGAACCTGCTGCTGCAGTCCGACCTGCGCGGACATCTGCCTAATCTGGCCTATTACTTTGCAGAAGAGGACCGTGAGCATGAGCTTGATGCGATGCTCATGACGCATGGCTGGCGCCGCTACGACATACCGGGCGTGCTGCGAGGACAGCTTGCCGAACCATCATTTCCCATAGAACAAGGCTTTTCGGCGACAGGCACCGTTGTGAGCGAGTGGAAGAAGACCCCGATTAAAGGCGGCTCGGTGCAGGTGCTTGTGCCCAAGTTGGGCTATGGCAACACATTTCCTACCGACGAGGAAGGCGCATTTGTCGTTGAGGGCCTTGAACTGCCCGACAGCGCGCTGCTGGTGCTTCAGGCCTTTAACAGCAAAGGCGGTCAGGAGATGAATGTGAAATTGAACCTGGAACAACGCCCCTCAATCACCTCCGCTGGCATGAAACAAGAGAAGCCCATTGCGAAAAATGTGATGAATGCGTTTATGGACACTGATTTAGGTGATTTTCTGGAAGCAGAGGCAAAGCGCATGCAATATATCGACGGCATGCGCAACATTGTGCTTGGTGAAGTGGAAGTGACTGCTTTTGCCAAGGAGGATGAGCGTAAAGACGTGTTCCAGCAGTTAGCCGCCCGTTCGTTTGATGAGGAATATATGGCTGAACGTGAGATCACTTCGATTGAAGACGCCGTCAGACGCATAGCTGGCATCAGGATAGTCGGCGGACGCGTGAAGTCAGCCCGCACGGGTGGCAATGTGGGATTCTTCCTCGATGGGGTATATGTCGAGCCCATGCAGTATGCTCTGGGTAATGGTAGTGCAGTGTTTATTATCAGGCAAAAAAATGACATGAACTTAGCTGATCCCAGTGAAGTCAAGTCAATTGAGGATGAAATGGAAGGGATGCAGGAGTTAAGTACGGTGAGCAACGCAGTCATCTTGCGGGAACTTGACCAGCAGGTGCCATTTCAAGCCATTAAGCGCATCGACTACATTCAGCCCCAGATGGCAGTGGCATTAGGCTCAAAAGGTACCGACGGTGGTGCCATCATGATTACCACCAAAGACGGGGTCAACAAATACAGGTTTAAAGACATGAACCCCTATCTCAAGACCTATATGATGCACGGCATCCAGAGTCCAGCCGAATTCTACAGCCCCGATTACGACCTGGGAGACTGTGGCAAGGCACCCGGCACCGATTTGCGCAACACCCTCTACTGGAACCCCTGCGTGCAGGTAGGCACTGACGGCAAGTCGAGATTCAGCTTCTTTGCCGCCGATGTGCCCAACACCACCTACACCATCACCATCGAGGGCGTCACAGCCGACGGCAACATCATCGCCACCACCCACAAAGTCTCGAAACGATAATCACGTCAGCGCGTTTGCCTGTCCCTTACGTTCTTTTAAAAAAACTCGTCCGCAAAAGTGATTTTCTCGAAAAGTTGCTAACTGAGTTCGTGACAGAAAGCAATCGATTTGCGCTACCTGTCGAGAAATGTGTGTGTGAACGGGGCGAATATTTAACTAATGAGCAATAATTTGGCGAATTTTTGCTTTGTTTTTTGTTGCTACTGCAAGAAAAGTGTATATTTGCCGTCTAAATATGAAGTTGTTTAATATTTTATTTTATTCATTTGTTTTTTGTGGGCAGTTGTGTGCCGGAAACGAGCTGATGACTGGCGAGCACTGGCCATTGCAAGGCGACAGGGTGACGAAGACGCACTATGAATTTATGGATATGCCGTCGGACACTGCCGTGTGGGACTTCAGCCGTGTGATTGAGACGGGTGCGAGCCATGAGATGGAGTGGATGGTTCTGGGAGACACCGTGCTTGTGAGGATGGAGCATGGCGGCCAGTCCACATTCATGGTAAAGGGCGACAGTGTCGTGTGGATCCGTCATGAGCATCCGCTTCTCCTTCTGACCGATTCGGTTGCCCCAGTTGTTTTCGGCAATGGTTTCCCCTTCTCCCGCGACAGCATCGTGAGTCCCTATCACTATAAAGGTTCCTACAGCGGCAATCACGCCGTGGAGGCCACAGGAAACCTCATCATCAGGAAGCTCGGCACAGGAACGCTGATACTGCCTGACGACACGCTTCAGGACATCGTGAGGATACGCCGGGTGACCGACAGCTTCATCAGGGTGGGCAAGGACAATAGTCTTCCACTCGCAAACGATGATGAATCCCATTTCCGTCACATTCAGACGGTTGACCGCTGGTATTCGCCCTGTCACAGGTACGAGCTGGTTGAAAACAGGACAGACCGCTACATGAGCGAGAACAGCGTGGTGAAGGAGACCAATGCCACTTTCATCTGCTCTCCAAGATATCAGGAACTGATGCTTCAATCTCCACGTGGAGCACAGAAAAGCCCCGGTTCACCTTATGCGGGCAACGGCCAGACCGGTGGCGGTCATGGCTCCATGTCGCTGATCGACAATGTGAGGGTGACCTGCGATGCCGACGGAGTGCACGTGACAGTCAACAGGATGGAGTCAGCCCCAGGCGATGGCGGGATATCCGTTGTGCTGAGCGACCAGCTTGGCAGGGTATGGCATTCACTGACCGGGCACTTTGCCGATGGCGGGCAATGGAGCGGCGACATCCCCACGTCAGGGCTTCCCTCAGGCAACTATGTGCTTCATGTCAAGAATGGCGAAGGATATTATTCAGAAAAAATAAGCGTAAGATAAAATGAAAAAGGATAGGCTCCTAACAACAATATTGCTGACCATCTTGTGGCAAGTGCATTATGGACAATTCTTTGATATGGAGCAGTATGCCCTCAGTCCAAATGCCGCAACACTCGGTCAATATGGCGAGATTCCCGTTTCACCGTTTACAGGAACTCCACACATTGAAATTCCTATCTATGAATTCACTGTTGATGGTCACAAGTTCCCTATAAGCATCAACTATCACACATCTGGAATCCGCATAGAGCAGAATCCAAGCTGGGTGGGTGCCGGATGGAACCTCGTTGCGGGCGGTAGCATCATGCGCAGGCAGAACGGTGCGGCAGACGAGGATCATGTACGAAGACCGGAAAATGAAGTGAAGTCCCGAGGATATTTTTACAACTTGTCGCATCTGAATAAGAGTTCGTGGGGAACTTTGGCCTATATCAACAGCTATATGAGCAATCAGAATCCTCAGAGCCTTTTTGAGGGAGACGATGTAGATGCCGATGAGTTCCAGTTCAGTTTCATGGGTTACAGCGGCAGTTTCTTTATGGATCATGAAGGTGCATGGAAATTCAGGTGTGAAAGGATACTCAGGGTTGATTCCATGAAACTGGATACAGTGCCTTTCAGGCTTTCATCCAACAGGGCTTCAACCCACACTAAAGTGATTAAGGGCTTTCTGCTCACCGCTGATGACGGCACACGCTACCGTTTTGGCTATTCTGAGGATGCGGTGGACTATGCCATACCCTACAGCAACCAGTACATGAGCAACTGGACAACCACGGCATGGCATCTCACTGAAATCATTTATCCCAACGGTTCAAGAGTAGTCTTGAACTATGTCAGAGGCAAGTTGGCAGCACAGACATGGTACGACTTGTCACAGAGGAGTGTACAATACAGCGACTACGATTATCCTGTACCAACACATTCTCCAGATTACCAGACGCCAGTCGGGTCACTAATATCGCCTTCCTATCTGGCTGACATAACATTTCCAAATGGCCATATCACATTCCACACGTCTGAACACGGGCAGCTTGAACACGGTTTATCGTCAACACAGACAGATTTGGAAAAATATTATTATCTCATTAAGGGAATTTATGGAAATGATACTGTTGTTTATTACAATGGAGGTGTCCTGGACTCAATAATCGTGAATAACAATGAAAATGTCAGGATTCATAAAAGTGTCTTCCGCTATCGCTCTAATTCTGCTGCAAAACTGGGACTGAATGAACTGGCGATAGGGGTTACAGACACGGACAGTTCTCTTTATACTTTCGGCTACTACAGACGCAATATGCTGCCCAACCAATATGACATAAGAAAAACCGACCACTGGGGGTATTATATTCCCACACAGTGGAACTCGCCTTTTATATGGTCATACCGCAATTCCGTAGACTCGGTTGCGGGCTATGGCGCACTTAATAAAATCACATATCCAACAGGAGGCTATACACGGCTGGAATATGAACCACATAAATGCAGCAAGGTTCTGAACAGCACCAAGACAGCCGTTGTTTCCTGCTCACTGCCTGTCGGTGGATGCCGGGTCAGGCGCATCATCAACAGCGCAACCGGCCTGTCCAGAGATGAACAGACCATGAAAGAGTACTTCTATGTGAAAGACTATGTGACCAATATGGGAAACAGTGAAATATCTTCGGGGGTACTGGCGGCACTCCCTGAATATGATGTGAGCAATTATGTGCTTCAATGTCCCACCAAGAACAGTTTAAGTTGCTCCATTAATATGACATGCATGATGCATCCCGTGCACAGTGGAGGCACCAATTCTCACGGCAGCCACATAGGCTACAGCGAAGTGGTGGAGCGGTTTCCGAACGGTAGCATGAAAGTCTATAAATACTCCAACTATGACAACGGATATATGGACAATACTGCAACAGCTGTGTATGACAATACACGCAGGGACCTTGTCAGGTTTTCCTCACTTGAGCACACGAGAGGCCTACTGCTGCAATGTGAGGAATACGACAGCCTTTTTGCTCCATTGAAAATCAACACATACACTTACAGCATGGACACAACCAATTTCATAAGAGGTTTCTATATCAATGTCCTTGACCGAAGCCGTTACAATGTGGTACAAGGGAAATACTACCCCATCCTTGAGGCGTGCACATACAAGCATTATCTTTCTCTTCCAAAACTGATGAAGGAAACGGAAAGGGTGTACTATTCCGGCCTGTTCAACGAACGTTACCGCCGCTATGAGTATAACGAGTTGGGACAGGTTTCACGGCAAGTGGAGAATGGACATCTGAATGATTCCATTGTCACAAACATGCAGTATATATGGCAGATGCCCACTTTCAACGATTGTGACTTCGTCTGGTCTCCCGTTTATGAAGTGGAACGTCTGGCAGGAGGTGGAAATTGGGACAAGAAGACCTATGTATATAGCCGGAAGGGGACCAACCTGTATGTGGCAAGCGATATCATGGAAACTCATTACCTTCCAATTCGCAGAGACACCACTCATTGTGAATATGACAATAGGGGAAGGCTCCTGTTCCGCGCATACAATGGCCATGAACCCACTGTATATCTCTGGAGTTATGAAGGGCAGCACATTGTTGGTATTTTGCAGGGCGCAACCCTGGAGCAGGTGAGAGCGGTTTTGAACTGCACGAATGACGATTTAGGTAATCTTCCGGTCAGTAATGATGCCATCATGAACACCCTGCGCAGTCAGCTTCCAAATGCTCTTGTCACCTCTTATAAATATGCTCCTCTTGTGGGAATGATACAGGAAACCTCACCTGCGGGCATCAGCAAGTATTATGAGTACGACAGCAGTGGAAGGCTCACTGGCATAAGGAATGACAATGGCGAGTATATTGAAACCTATAACTATCATCTGTTCAATAGAGAATGAAAACAGTTGTCAATATATTTTTTGTGCTGATGGCTGGCTCCGTTTTGAGCTGGCAGTATTGTTCTGCTGAGGTAAGTGAAGACAGGAATTACATCAGGCACGACGTGTTCACGGCGGCAACGACATCCTTGTCTTCAAACAACATTTCTGTCATGGGTACAATCGAATACTATGATGGCCTTGGCAGAAAGGTGCAGACCGTGCTCCAGGAGGCATCGACAGACAGCCGGGACCTTGTCGATTTCATGGAGTATGATGCCATGGGGCTGCCGAGCAAGAAATGGAACGTCATGATAAGTGGGGAAAACGGAGCATTTCTCGATGTTCCATCATCAGTACAGTCAAATGCAGTGAATCCATATAATGACAATATGCCTTTTGCTTCCTACAAGTACGAGTCAGCACCTTCTCCACGCATTGTGGAGACACATGAACCTGGCACTGCATGGCATTCCCATCAGGGAAAACGCAATTCTTACGGGCTGAACAGTGGCGTTGCCCGTCCTGCGCATGTTGCTCGGTTCATGATAGCATTTAATGGTATCATAAAGGATGGTTTATGGGCTGCAGGAGAACTCGACATGGTGGAGAGTTATGACGAAGACAGCAAGTGCAGTATGGTTTTTACCGACAAACAGGGCAAGAAGATCATGGAGACAGACAGCTATAACAACCTGACAGGAACGTATTATATCTATGACGCGTTCGGCCAACTTCGCTATGTGATACCACCTAAGCTATGCCAGATTCTACTAAACAAGAATGACAATGTTCTAATCAGCGATGAGGATCAGGACATGAAAGCTTTAGCTTATATATACAAATATGATCATCATCAAAAGCTGATTTCAAAAAAACTGCCCGGGAAAAGCGTGGAAAACGTTTGTTTCGATAAGACGGGAAAGATTGTTCTTACCCAAGACGGCAACCTTGCAGAATCGGGACTGTGGAGATTTATTGCCTATGATGAGGTTGGCAGAGAATCCTACACGGCATTGTATCACCCACAAAACCCTATTGTGAGGAACAACGTGGCGAATAAGTCTCTCAGGGTGTCTTATGAAGAAGGTGTTGGATATTCTATGCCATTGGAGGGAATGAACAGTGACAGCATTCTCATTTCCAGTTTCTATGACAGTTATGATTTTGTCACCTCTCTGGCCAACGACAATAGTCTTGCCTATGTGCAACAGCCTGAATATGACACAAGATATGTTAACAGTTCATGCCCCGGCCGTTCGACTCAAGGCATGCTCACGGGACGGATGGCTTGCACCATTTCGGATAGCGGCTCTCCAGTACGGCTCTACTCGTCTTTCTACTACGACTATCGTGGCAACGTCGTCCAGAGCCACGAGCAGAACCATCTGGGAGGCTATGAGCATTACTACTACCACCTCA
>CAMKGM010000002.1 GCA_946412245.1 uncultured Bacteroidales bacterium | reverse complement strand
TTTCATCCTAAAATAAGTTTAATTTTTAGTCAACCTATTTCAGGACAAGACAGAAAACCGGGAAAGGTGGGAAATCGGGGAAAAGCGGGAAAGATGGGAAAGATGGGAAAGGTTGATAAATTGTTGATTTTTAGCGGTGTGACACAGGACGGCACTAACGAAAGTGGTATGATGGCGGCGGACGAAAGTGATATGAAAAGGGTGACGAAAGTGGTACAAAGACGGAATGCATCTTTTCGGGACTAAAGATGGCCGAGATCGGCAATCTTTTTGAGAATGGAGGATGGGTATAGTGGGGTTTGTCATGGGGAGTGTTTTCAATTAAGGTTAGTGTGTGCGGCAAAGATAAGGGAAAGACGGCGATTGCGCGAGAGCAAACACACACACCGTTTTATTATGGGAGTCACGCTGACGCGTGAGAACCACGAAGTGCTCGCAACCGAACGGGCGCAAATCTTACAAATCTGAACATATCAATACGAATTTTACGAATTGAGCGAATTACGCTAAAATAAAAATTCGTGTAATTAGCCAAATTCGCATTTTAAAATCCAGCCACAAAAACTTATGCCCCTTCAGTCATATACCTTAAAAGTCTGCCACTTACATCCCCGTTGTCTTGAAAATTCCTCTCAAAAAGGACAAAAAGCTTCGAAAAGCCTCGCTTCGCTCAGTAATTTTTTAATTCGCTAAAATGTTCGTAGCAGACAAATGAGGGTGTCGCCCCGACGGGGCTAATTATATTGAATATCACCTTAAAACAGGGGTTCTTCGCAATGTTGAGAACAGTTTCAATGCCCTTTGGGCACCGCGCACCGCTCTTGCGAGCGACTTTCGCTTTGAAATGTTCTCGAGCACTTCGTGGTTCGCTCCACCACCTGCCTATTATCTTCCCAGCCCTGACGGGCTTCATAGTAAGCTCAATATTTTAAAAAATATTTAAACAACTCAGGCATAGTGGATTGCAGTGTTCCTAAAATCTTTTATCGGACAACAATAAATTAAAAAATAAAATGGCTATCGCCATTAAAAATCCTTCGAAAGCAGGCTTTTGGAGAGGAGATATAGGATGGCATGGAGAAAATGAC
The DNA here is from genome assembly GCA_946412245.1 of uncultured Bacteroidales bacterium. Classification (GTDB taxonomy): domain Bacteria; phylum Bacteroidota; class Bacteroidia; order Bacteroidales; family Muribaculaceae; genus Sodaliphilus. Next base: position 85,628 of record CAMKGM010000002.1, on the reverse strand, counting down.
AGGGCCGGCGTGATGCCAGCCCCGTCGTTAATGTTTGTCACTGTAATAGTACGAATGACGGCCCTATTGATTGCCGAGGATGATGTTGATGAGGGTGGTCACGTCCATCACGTTCACGGTGTTGTCGTCATTTACATTCGCGTTTCGGTAGTTGAACGGGCTGGGGTTCTTGCCCAAAATGTAATTGATTGTGGTAGTGACATCGTTTACGTCTACCTTGCCATCTTCGTTGGCATCGCCTCGCAACCCGACGATGACAGTGAAATTGGTCTGTTGGTCGGTGCCAGCGAATTTGTCGGTGAGTTCGGGTGTTCCCATGCTGATCTCGGTGATGTCTAACTGATAGGTGTCAACAGGTATCTCATCGGATGCCGTGAAACGAATTACAGCTATTTCGCCCTCGCCCGGAGTGATGACACCATCGCTGAGCGAATAGATGAAGAACCTTGCCTTGCCGTTGCCTATGCTGCGCCACATCATGGAGAACGAGGTGGCACGATTGGTGGGGATAAATTCAGCTGGCTCTAGCCACTGGGCGGGATAGTCGAGGTCGAACTGTATGCCATTAATCGGGTCGTAGTTGCTCATGTCGATGTGCAGCAACAAGTCATCGCCCCGATAGAGGTCGTCGGCAGTGAAATGCAGGTAGTTAGGCGCGAAGCGCGAGCCGGTGACGGTAATGTTGTGCAAGCGGTGGTCGGGGTCGTTGCTGTAGAGCTGCATCATCGCCTCGAAGGGTGCCTGCTCCTGTCCGTTGAAACCCACGTGGAGGGTGACGCTCTGCCACGGTTCAATCACCATCGGGAACGACTCGGCCACAGTGAAGCCCTCGGCGTTGAACACCACGCGGTCGATGCGCAGGGGTGCGCTGCCATTGTTATTGACATTCACCTCGCCTTGGGCAATCTCGGTAACAGGTGTGGCGCCAAGGTCAAGTTGCTCGTCGGCATAAAGCTGTGGACTCTGAATGTCGATATAGCCCTCATACTTGGCACTGAGCACATCCATGTCTTCGCCTTTATAGATGGCAGTGAGTACGGCCTTCGAGGCACCGAGGTTGCAACCATAGCGGCCATTGAGCTTCACGTCGAACGAGGCTATCACGCCATCGTTGCCGCTGAAGGTGCTGCTACCCATCGAGTAGGCAATGGCACGGAGCTTGCCGTTGGTGTGGGTCACCACGAGTTGGTGGTCGCCCTTGCGGTCGCTCAGAGCAAACGAGCCGTCGACATACTTGAGTTGCTCGGGCAGGTCGAACTCGAGCTGGAAGCCCGTAATGGCATCCATGTTGTTCACCCGCAGAGGGATGGTCACGGTGCTGTCGGCAATGCCGGTAGCGTTCTCCACATGGAGCTCGTTGACGGCAAAGGGATCGGCCACAACGCGGATGGTGTTGGTGCCGGCAATGTTGTTGCTCAGCAGGCGTACCGTCTCCTCGATGGCACCACGCTCCACAGGACTGTAGGTGATGTCCACCTCACCGGTGTAGCCCGGCTCGATGATGTAAGGGAACACCGTGGTGCTCGAGAACTCGGGCGCGCTAGGCTCGATGCCGCTGATGATGAGCGGAGCGGTACCCACATTGGTCACCTGCAGGCTCTGGTAATAGACGTCGCGGATGGGGATATGACCAAAGTCGATGTCGCGCGTGGCGAGCTGGGCCTTGGGGGCGCTGATGGTCACCGAGCCGCTGGTGGCTGTGGCGGGGAGCGTGTTGCCGTCGGCATCGGTGAGGGTGACCTTGGAAGCAACGAGGTTCACCGTTCCCGGTTCGTTGCCGAGCAGCAGCCTGAACGAGAGCACCTCGCCACTGTTGCTCGTGAAGGTGGTCATCGCCGTGTTCCACACCATGACGTTGAGCACGCCGTCGCGCACGCCCACGGTGGCGCTGTGGGTAGCGGCACGGGCGCCCAGGGTCTCACTGCCGGTAACTACGGTCACGTCGGAAGTGACGGGAATCTGCAGCTGCATGGCGCTCACCGCATCGGTGTTGTCAAGGGCGATCGTGAGGGTGACCTCATCGCCCGGCGAGCCGGTGACGGTGGGTAGGGTGACCAGGTTCTCGGCGCGAGCCAGCAGGCAAATGGCCAAGGAAAAAATGAATAAAAGTATCTTTCTCATAAATGTCTGTCGCCCCTACGGGGCTAATTATTATTATGGTTCCTATATACAGGGGTTCCGCCTACGGCTGCACCCCTGCCTATTCTCACACGCCCCTAACGGGGCTTCGAGGAAAGGGCACGCGCTGACGGAGGCTCGCTGGTCGCACACCGCTCTAACGAGCGACTTATGCTGCTCGCTCCGTCGAGCTGAAGGTTGTCCCTACATGACTCGGATAGACGGACAGGGTATGCGCTGTCAATACAGTTATTTTTTGACGACTTTTTGGCCGTTGACGATGTAGATGCCTGGGGCGAGACGGTCGAGGTCACTTGCCTGGCTCGAGATCTTGCGGCCCATCAGGTCGTAGATGCCCGGGTGGCGCACAGCCTTGCCGTCGGCGTGAATCACATCAATCACCGTGGGAGTAGCCGCATAGGCATATACGTTGTGGCCTTGCTTGTCGGCCAGGCGCAGGTCGGTGAGTGTGGCATCGCCAATGGTGAGCAGGGCATGCTTGCCGGCAGGAATGGTGCGGTCAGCCATATTGTAGGCCAGGAACACATAACTGTTCTCGCCCAGCCAAGCTCCCACACGCTCGAAGCCGTTCAGCACCTCGGTGGGGGTGATGGTTGCATCTTGAGTTGCGTTGAGCATCACCTGCACGCCAGCCAGCTCCACGGGGCAATCGACATAGACCACGCCGTTCTCCAGGCTGTAGATGGCTTCGGCCTCGGCCATGGCGGTAACATTGGCACTTGGGTTGGTGATGAGTTTGATGATGCCTATCACGTCGAGGATATCGATATCTGCGTCGACATTCACATCGGCAGCCTCAAAGATAAACGGCCTCGGCTCCATGCCAGCAGCATAGTTCACCGTAGTGATAACATCTGCCACATCAACCTCACCACTGGCATTAGCATCGCCAAGAGTTGAAGTCAACGGAGTAGCAGCCACCACATTGCTGATGTCGTACTCCTTCAGGTCGGTAGAGAGCACCTTGTAGTAATAGTAGTAGGTCTCGCCTGGCGTAACCTCATAATCAGTGTATTCAGTGGCTTCGATATCGAGAATAGTTTGATTAAGACGGATTGTGTCACCTGCAACGCTATCATTGAGCATGGTATAGCGGTAAACATTGAATCCCATTGCATCTTCAAAGTCATTATTCTCATTGTTCCAAGTTAGTTTCACATTACCCATACCAGCCTCGGCAGCAAAACCTGTAGCCATCGAGCCGGCAGCCTGAACAAGGACGTTGAAACGGCAACTTTCCTCTGGAATATCGAAATGGTCATAGTCTTTGCCACCAGTCACCTTGATGCGGTTGAGACCATCGCAATTGGTCTTGCCTGTGATGTCAAGGAAAACTGTGTAAACACTTGCACTGTCCTTCACGCACCAGAAACCATCTTTATCTATAGGAGTTTGAGTATATGGTTGACGCATACCCATCGATACCGAAGGGGTGAACGTCGTATTCATATCGTCACGATTGTAGTAAACCTCAAATTTGTGACGACCAACACCAAGTGGTGGCAAGAGGTCAAATTCATCTTGAGCGTCATAACCATCAACAACAACTTTCCACACAATACCATGAGCTTCTTTAACTGGTCGGGTAAGCATATTTGAATAATCACAACCAACAATTGAACTTATATTTAAATGTTTAGAAAAAATTGAAACATTTGAAGTTCCATAATAGTTTGAAGAAATGCTTAAAATATCCCCCGCATCACCATTTATCGTACCATAACCATAATCTAAATAAGAAGGATTTGTTTCAATATAATTATTATTAATAAAATTATCATTTGTAATATTTGTAAACAATCTAAAATTAGTATAGTTATTATAAATACCAGGTTTTAAGAACATATATGAAAAATAACTGTTTGGCATAAAGTCACAAAAACAATTTAAATTATTATTATTCAAGAAAAAAATCTTATCCCTTGAGCTTTCATTGAAACTCCCAACAGCATCAATAATACAATTTCTAAATGCACAATCAGATTGACCATTATATAATGAACAATTATCAAAATGTATGTATTCTAAAATTCTACTTTCATCTTGATCATAATTATAATAAGTTTTAAATTGAATCCAGTATCCTCCTCTAAATTCAATCATATTATTTGGTTCTCCTTTTGCGACTAATTTTCCTCCTACTTTATCAGATGTGGGTTCATTACATATTATACCAGTATTTGTTTCAAAATCTATAATTGTGCCGGCAGGAATTGTGAGTGTGACACCATTTGCTATACCTACAATTTCTCTTATATAATAATGAAGATTGGAATCCAATGTCATATCGTGGTCTATGACACCGCCAAGTTCCACACCATTCTCAACCTCAAAAACATGTTCTTGCTCGATATTAGCTAAAAGATTGTCACTAGTAATTACAATTTTATAAGGTAGATGCAAACCATCGTTAGCATTCTCATTGACTCTAACACGGATTGGATTCTTGCTCTTAAACGAACCACGACTATTTAGTGACCAACCGAAATCAACATTGTTATTTAAAACTTCAAGAGCATCAGTAGGGACATTATCATCATAAGGCTCAATTGCAATTTTTATATTCTCAGCATGCCCCCATAGGCTACGGATGGTAGGCCATAGACTTATAGTCTCACCTGCATCGAAGCGGCCATCGCCATCACCATCACTATCATCAATCTCCAGTGCCGTTAAAGCAAGAGCAACTTGGCGATTGGTTTCGTCATAACTAGCTGCCTGATAAGCATTAAAGACAGCAAAGTCGGTAAGACCGCCATCCTTAGCTACTGCCATATCTCCCATCAAACCGTAGTCACGAGCATAGTCATAACCTTTCACTTGCAAAATGCGAGAAATTGCACCTGCGACCATGGGTGTTGCCATAGAAGTACCATTAAGCGATTTGTATGAACCATTCAGGAATGTACTAAGAATGCCAACTCCAGGTGCCATCAAGTCATAGTTCCACATCAATTCATCATTCCAAGTCACATCGCTTGAGAATGCCTTGTCCATATTATAACGTGAGAAGAATGGTCCATCGGGGTCATAATTGCTGAAACCAGCAAGTTGACCATCAGAATCTGATGCCATGACTCCCAAAACGATGTCATAAGCCCCAGGAAATGAAAGTCCCCGAGGAGAATAGATACTATATCCAGAATTTCCCGCAGCACCAACAAGAACAGCATAGTTAGTAAGAGTTTTGCACAAAGCTTGATATTCAGCAGCTGAAGCACTACCACCAAAGCTCATGCTCAACACATGGGCACCGGCAGCAGTGGCATAGTCGATGCCACGACAGATGGTAGCAATATCGCCAATGCCATCATCACCCATCACCTTGATGGGCATAATGAGGGCATCGGGATTGGCACCAGTAATGCCAATACTATCATTACCTACTGCTGCAGCGATACCAGCACAGTGAGTTCCATGGCCGTTGCGGTCCATACCGTTGCCAATGATTGCAGTTCCTGCAACGAAATCCCAACCGTGGACATCATCCACATAACCGTTGTTGTCATCGTCTTCATAGTCAGCACCGGTAGCCTCGTTTGGATTTGTCCAAATATTGTCGGCAAGGTCGGGGTGCGTGATGTCAACACCAGTATCAAGAATTGCTATAACAGGGCGGGTCTCATCAGTTTTTGGCATTTCCCATAACTGAGGCATATTGATTGCATTCAATCCCCATTGCTCACTAAACATTGGTTCGCTTTGGTAAGTTGTGGATTCTTCTGTAGATTGAATGAAAGCAAGATAGTTTGGCTCGGCAAACTCAACATCGTCAATTGCTGAGAGACGCTCGACGACTTCCTCCAAACTTTGAACGATGGTTGAATCTAATTTCAAGCAATAGAGCTTGGAGAGGTCGGGCTCGGTCACTTCACGACCAGAGATTGCTTTTGCCTTGCGAGGCGCGCGGTTCTTGATAGCACCCGTGAGCGGCATGAGTTGCTCGGCTTCAAGTACGCCAATCTCGTTCATCAGTTTGTCGATGTTGGCGACGCTTGAAGTCTGGAACTTGCCCTTGGCGTTGCTCTTGATGTCCACGGGTGAAGTCTCTTTGAACTTGACGATGACTTGATTAGGTCGATACTTCGGAGCATACTGGTCGACCTTGTTGACTTCATCGTCGTTGTTGTTGCTCACCATTTGCTGTGCTTGCAGCGGGATGGCTGCCAGCAGCAACACAACCGTGAGCAGTAATGATTTAAAAAGATTTGTTTTCATTTTTGTTGATTTTATTATTTATTATTGGTATTCATTTGTGTAGTAGTTGGACTTGATGTCAATAAGAAATTACTATTCTAGCATAAAGAGTAATATATGATTTACAATCTAATATTATGTATAAATTATATAATTCCAGAAATATAATCATCAATGTACCCTTTAATCTTATTTGCCATTGTTGATATAGAAATTGAAACATCAGAGTCCTTGGTTTTACGCAACCAGAACTGTGCAGTACAAGAATCCAGAATTCTCATGTGGCTATAAGAATGTATTGCTTTTATAGGACCATAACGATCTTTTAATGGGCTGCAAGCACTAACACTTATATCTAATTTAATATCAGGAATAGTCTTATTAAGTGCGTTCTTTTGAGCGCCAGTAAGTTTCACAACACCAGCGGGAGAAGCTCTGTAAATAGTGATATTTGTATTGAAATCCTGATCAAAAATTTCGCAGTTCTCTCTACAAATAGCCCAACTGTCACCATCTGTACAAATTATTATGTAGTGACCCATATAATTAATTAAAAAACTTGCATCACGATATTTGCCGCTAGGACTTAAAAAAGTCGCAATATCAGCAATTATTGCTGGAGTGCTACCACATAATATCTCAACAAGTTTCATTAAGGTACTAGTCTTACCAGAATTACCTTCTCCATATAAAACAATCTGAAATTTATTTTCCATGAAATTCTCTTTTTGTCCTCTCTAGTCTCCCGAATCAAGGTTTTATTGTTAGTGATAAATACAAAAAGAAAGCGTGGAGACTTGGTCTGCTTTGTTTCGATGTTTGGTGAAAAAAGCAAAACGCTTTCCTGAAACTAAATCTTTTTATAACCGATAATGGCTCGGATACTTGATGTGCAAATATAGTATAAGGAAACGGAAGGGGTGTGTTTTATTTTATTTCTTGTTTTTGGGGTTTTATTTCATATTATTTCATTTAAATTTCTTTAAGAAAAATACCTATGAAATTAAATTCCGTTAACGATTGATAGGGTGAATGGGCGGTGGTTTTTAGTTAATTTTGCCGAAAACTAAGGGTTTTGCGGTGGTGGCGACGGTACACCCGCGATTAAACATCTTGTTGCTGAATGCCACGATAGCCATGTAGCGGTCATCAGGATGAGCAATCGTGACCCACACCGCAAGTATCCCCGATAAACAAGAAACAACTATGGTCACCTTGGAGAAAGAAGGAATAGCGAAGCTGCGGCACGAAGTGGAGCGGCGATTGGGGCATGGCGTGAACAGCCCGAGCGAGTTCAAGCGGCTGAGTCAGGCCATTGAGCAGCAAACGGGCAGCACGGTGAGCACCAGCACACTGATGCGCCTGTGGGGTTATGTGAGCAGCAATGTGAAGCCCAACATAACAACACTCGACGCGCTAGCAGCCTACGCGGGCTATAGCGACTATGCCTCGCTGACTAATGGTGCCCAAGAGGATGGGAGTAATAATGTGATAACACCTCACCTGAATGTGGATGAGGAGCTGAGGGCTCGCGACCATGTGCTGCTGCGCTGGCAGCCGGGCAGGGAATGCCTCATGCGCTACATGGGCAACGGCCAGTGGGTGGTGGAACGCAGCGAACGCACCAAACTCGCGGTGGGCGACACATTCACCTGCCACCTCATCATTCAAGGTCACCCGCTCTATCTCGACAACCTGGTGCACAAGTCAATGCCACCACGGTGTTATGTGTGCGGCCAACGCAACGGGGTGCAATTTGAGGTACTCCGAGCCGAAGAGGCTTGTGACAACGAGAATAAATGATTACCTTTGTGGGCAAGAAACCAATGAAAACTCCGAGGACTCTGAGAACTCCGAGCTTTTGAACTTTTGACAAAATCTTTGATTAAATGATGGACCAAGCAAGTATATCGGGCTTTGTGGTCGACTCGTTCGAGGGTGTGAACGACCACTTCACCTCGTTGGAGGTGCTGGGCACACACGGCCACAACGTGCTGGCGCGAGCCAAGCGCTTCGGCCGCTGGTACTTGCTCAAGGGTCTTGCGCCCGAAGTGTCCGACCAGCAAGCCTACCACGAGATGCTGGTGAAGGAGTTCGACATCATGATGCGGCTGCAGCACCCAGGTGTGGTGCAGGTGGTGAGCCTGGAGGATGTAGACGGCCTGGGCAAATGCATTGTGATGGAATGGGTGGAGGGTATTACCCTGAGCGACTGGCTCGAGGAAAAATCCACGCGCACCGCTCGCCGCCAAGTGGCACAGCAACTGATGGACGCACTGGCACATGTGCACCAGCATGGCGTGGTGCACCGCGACATCAAGCCCAGCAACATCATGGTGACCACCAACGGGCAGAATGTGAAGATCATCGACTTCGGCCTTGCTGACACCGATGTGCATGCCGTGCTGAAGCAGCCTGCCGGCACCGCACGCTACATGGCACCCGAACAGGCATCGGCCAGCAAACCCGACCTGCGCAACGACATCTACAGCCTGGGCCTGGTGTTGCGCGACCTGAAGCTTGGCCGGAAGTACGACAAGGCCATAGCACGATGCCTGGCACCCATCGATTCGCGCATGCAAAGCGTGGAGGAGCTCAAAAGCTACCTAAAGCGGGGTGAAAACAGGAGGAGAAATGCCCTGTGGGGTGTAGTAGGCATTGCCGGGGCTCTGCTGGTGGGCGTCATACTGTGGCAACAGTCGGCCATCAGGAATGTGAACACGCAAAACCGCGCGCTGAGCGACTCGATTAAGAGGCAGATGCACGAGAACACACTGCTAACAGAACAACGCATCGACAGCAGCAGTGCAACCACGCAGACACACTTGCGTGCCATGAACGACACACTGCAGCAACTGCGACAGGTGAACAATCAACTACAAGAGCGCGAACAGCAACGCATGGAGCGGCAACATGCCGTGGATGCGGCCATCGAGGAAGTAATACGCATTGCTCGCGACACAAACCTAAAGACGCACATAGCCCAGCATCTTGACACAGTGACCCGCAAGAACAACCTGTGGATTGACGGACTCAAACTCATAGAGGAAGGGCGATTACAGGCCAAAAAGTACTTGCTTAAAGTATCTGCCTCGGGCAAATTCAGCACAAAGGAAATGGCCGAGATTGAATATGCCGTCATGGAGTATTGTAACGACTATGAGCGCATCATGAAGGGAAGATACCAAGAAGCTGTGTATGAATTACCATAGTCTTTTAGAGGAATGAGGAGTTAGCCCTATTAGGGGCGACAGCCATCCACAACCCTATTCACAAAACTCTGACAACGAGGCACGCAACGCACGCAGCGAGGCGTCGACATGCGTCAGGCGTGCCGCAATGCGGCTTATGTGCGCATCAAGGGTCAAGCACTGCATGTGGGCAGAGGTGACACCCAACGACTGCAACGAGGGCATGGCCGAGGTAATGTGGCCGAAACTGCCCCACCCCGGAGCATCGCGGTAGGCCTGTTCACTGCCTGGAGGCACCACAAGGGTGACGCGGCTGAAATGATCGGGGTCGAACACATCGTTGGCCGAGCACGGTCCCTTGTCGATAGAGCTGAAAGCGGGAGGCGACGCACAGCGCATGACGAGCAAACGCAACTCGGGGCAACCCCACAAGGCACCTGGAGCAAGGTTAGCGAGGTCCGACGGCAGCGTGAGCGCCACCAGGTGGCGGAAACCGGCAAAGGTGCTCTCCCACATCGATTTGACGGGATAGAGGCGACCATGGAAAACCGAATCGGGCACAACCAGCTGCATAGCTGTGGAATCGGCATAACCCGTGAGAATCAAATAGGGTGTAAAGCGAGACTTGTAGACAAAACCATTGTTCTCCACCTTGATAGATGTACGCTCAAGTGTGATGTTCCTCTCATTGTCGCTGTTCACCGACGAGTCGGGCAACGATGCTGCAGGCACCGACGGCACAGCAGCGAGCGGCTGAACGGTAATGGGTGATGGTGACGGAATCACGGTGCCGGCACGCAGCGAGGCAATGCTGTCGCTCAGGAGTTGTGTCAAAGCAATGAGCGAGTCACGCTCGTTCTGCAGGTCGGTGATGGCCTGCTTGATGGCTGGGATGTCGAAGTCTTGCGGTGTGGGCTCGTGACTGATGATGGTATGGAACAAACTCCATCCGTGAGCGTTGCGATAGGCTTCCTCACAACCACGAGGAACAACAACGGCTGTAGTGAGAAAATGATAATCCTCAAAGACTTCGTCGGGCCTGCCATAATAGAAGAAGTGCTTGCCAATTAGAGGTGGTTGGGAACTGCGAGAGCGCAAGCAACGCAACGACTCACAACCGGTAAAAGCGTTGACCAGGATTTTTCCTATTTTGAAATCACAAACGCGCAAATGCCGCATGTCACGAAACACATCATTGGCTATTTCTGCAAGAATAAATTTGCGTCCACGCCACTGCAGCGAGTCGGGAATGTAAACCTCTGTGGCATCACGATCGGTACAGCCATCGACATTTACGCAAATACCATAATCCCAAAAACTGTATATCAGATCTTGGTTGACAACGCGCTCCACCAGGTACTCGGATGAGTATTCAATATCTTGCGCCCGCGACACAGTAAAGGTTGACAATAGGGTAAGCAACACAGCCAGCAAGCTGTTGCGTGGTATTGCGTGAGATTGAATTGTTGCAAGGTGATTCATAATTACAGTGCTTTAAGGGGGTTAGCTGATGAGGCCCCAGTGCTGTGTGCGGGCGAAGCGAAGCTTGAGTTCGGTGTTGAGGCGTTGTCCGGCGGGTGTGGAGAGTTCGGGGTCGTTGTCAAGTACGTCCTGGGCATCGTCGCGTGCGGCCTGCACGATGAGTCCGTCGGTGGCGAGGTTGGCGATGCGCAGGTTGAAGGCGATGCCGCTCTGCTGGGTACCCTCCATGTCACCCGGTCCGCGCAGTTTCATGTCTTCCTCGGCCACGACAAAGCCGTCGTTGGTCTGCGTCATGACCTCGAGGCGGTGGCGGGTGTCTCGCGAGAGTTCGTACTTTGACATGAGTATGCAGTAGCTTTGGTCGGCACCGCGCCCCACCCTGCCACGCAACTGGTGGAGTTGAGAGAGACCGAATCGCTCAGCGTTCTCGATGACCATGACGCTGGCATTGGGCACATTCACGCCCACCTCAATGACGGTGGTGGCGACGAGGATGCGGGCCTCGCCGGAGACGAACTGCTGCATGTGAGCCTCTTTCTCGGCGGGCTTCATGCGACCGTGCACATAGGTAACCTTGCAGCCCCGAAAAGCCTCACGGACAAATTCGTAGCCTTCCTCGAGCGCTTTGAGGTCGAGCTTTTCGTTCTCCTCGATGAGGGGGTAGACGATGTAGGCTTGCCGGCCCTTGCGCAATTCGGTGGCCACAAAGTGATACATCTCGCGACGGTCCTTCTCGTAGCGCAGACGCGTGGTGACAGGTTTGCGGCCCGGTGGCAGTTCGTCGATGACCGACACATCAAGGTCGCCGTAGACGGTCATAGCCAGGGTGCGCGGAATGGGGGTGGCGGTCATGACCAGCACATGGGGCGGGGTGACGTTCTTGCGCCACAGCTTGGCACGCTGCGCCACACCGAAGCGGTGCTGCTCGTCGATGACGGCGAGGCCCAAGTTGCGGAATCGCACCACATCTTCAATGAGGGCATGGGTGCCGATGAGAATGCCCAGGGAGCCATCTTGCAGCGCGGCATGGATGCAGTCGCGCTCACGCTTGCGTGTGGAGCCGGTGAGCAGTGCCACCTGCACCCCGATGCCGGCGGCCATTTGGCTGATGGACTCATAGTGCTGCGTGGCGAGAATCTCGGTGGGGGCCATGATGCACGCTTGGTAGCCGTTGTCGAGTGCCAGGAGCATTGACAGGAAGGCGACGATGGTCTTGCCGCTACCCACGTCGCCCTGCAGCAGGCGATTCATTTGGTGGCCTGAGCCGGTGTCGTGGCGAATCTCGCGGATGACGCGCTTCTGCGCATTGGTGAGCGGGAAGGGCAGATAGTTGTGATAGAAGCCGTTAAAGAGTGTTCCCACATGGGCAAAAGGCAACCCGGGCAACTTGCGGCTCTGGCCCTTGATGTTCTTGAGGATGTCAAGTTCCAGGAAGAAGAGTTCCTCGTACTTTTGCCTGTATTGAGCACGTTGCAGCGAGGGTATGTCGGCAGGTTGGTGCAGATTGCGCAGCGACTCACCCAGGGGCATGAGTCCCCGCTTTGCGATGATGGATGGCGGTAGCGACTCAGGCAAGCGCTCAACGGCGATGTTATCAAGCAGCGTGGCCTCGAGTTTCTGCATGGTGCGCGAGGTGAACGATCGGTTGCGCAGTTTCTCGGTGAGGTTATAAACGCCCACGAGCCCTGTAGGAGGCATCTCGGGTTTGTAGATATCCACCTCGGGATGGATGATGCTGTAGCTATTCTTGAAGAGCGTGGGTTTGCCGAAGAGGATGTACTCGGTACCTGTGCGATAGGTCTGCGCGATGGTTTTGATGCGATTGAACCAAACGACCTCGACGGTTCCGGTGCCGTCGCTGAACAAAGCCACGAGCCGACGTTTGGCACCCTCGCCCTGGGTCACAAAGTTCACGAAATGCCCCTTGAGCTGGATGGACGGCATCTCGCCTTGCAGGTCGGCAATCTTGAAGATGGTGCTGCGGTCCACATAGCGAAAGGGGAAGTAATAGAGCATATCGTGAAACGTGTGAATGTGCAGCTCCGAGGCGAGCAGTTCGGCACGCTTGGGTCCCACGCCGGGCAGGTACTTGATGTCACTACGCTCAAGCAGACTCATGGTTGCTGGGTGTTTTGGCCCGGTCGCTCGGCGAGAATGCGCTCAGCGCGAACCAGGTCGTCAGGTCGAGTAATCTTGATGTTTTCGAGATCACCCTCAATGGGGTGTATGGTGTGTCCTGCGGCCTCAAAGACGGTAGCATCGTCGGTGAAACGCGGATCAAAGGGCCGGGCATAGGCCTCGCGCAACAGCGTCGCATTGAAGACTTGTGGGGTCAACACCACACGCAGACTCTGGCGGTCGATGGGGCGCGTAGTGCCGTCGGGCAGTTGTTGGCGCAGCGAGTCGCTGTGGGGAAAGACGGCCATAGGGATGGCCGAGCCATGCTGAGCGGCGGCGGTAAAGGCGGCCTCTATGTCGGCAGGGCGAATGAGCGGTCGCACGCCATCGTGCACAGCAACGACATCACCGGGAGTGATTTCAAGAGCATTGAGTCCATTCTTGACCGACTGAAAGCGTGTGTCGCCACCGGCCACCACATGGTGACTCGCTGTGAAGCCGTGCTCACGGCACAGGTCGTGCCAACGCTGAATATCGGCATCGGGCAGAACGACCACGATGTGGTCGCACAAATCCGGTTGCGCAAACCGACTGACGGTGTGCATCAATATGGGAGTGCCGAGCAACGGCAAAAACTGCTTGGGCATCGCGGCTCCGAAACGGGTGCCGGAGCCACCGGCGACTATGATGGCGTAGCGTTTCATCGTGACGGGTTGTTTTGTTTGGCTACAAAATTACAAAAAATTTCGGAGAACGGATTTCGGAGGGCGGATTTCGGAGAAGGAAGATAAATTGACGATATTTGCGAGAAAAAGAATAAATTGATTTTCAATGGTTTTGCAACACCTCCGATAATCAAGTCTCTGTTTTCAAGTGTCTGAAATAGCTTTCAGCGGCATATAAAGGTATGTTTTCCATCCATCCCTGGTCGATGAAAGGTTTCATGGAGATGCGTAAAGCCTTTAGATGCTCATTGGCAAAATCTTTGTTTACGAAATTGTTCAATGATTTGCTCTTGACATTCACCTCTGCTTTCACCTCAATGGGAATGATGCGGTTTTGAAGTTGGCACATGAAATCCACTTCCATCGTGGAATTATCTTTTGAAAAATAGTAAGGCAGACCATCGGTCACGGCCTTGAACTGCTGCAGCACATAACTCTCGGTAAAGGCACCTTTGAACTCCACAAATGCGTGTGTGCCCAGCAGCATATCTTTCGATGAGGCTTCGCTCATGGCAGCCAACAATCCGCAGTCAATGGAGAAAAGTTTGAATGCTGCATAGTCGCAATAGAATTTTAATGGCATAACCGGTGCTGATGCCCGTTCTATCTTATAGACAAGTCCCGCGTCAACTAGCCATTGAATAGCATCCTCATAATCGGCAGCTCGCGCACTTTTCTTTACCGCGCCAAAAATGAATTTCTTGTTTTCTCTCGCCAATTGTGCTGGAATACTATTCCACAATTGCCTTATTCTCTCGGCTTTATGCTTAGTGTGCTTGGAGATATCGCGCATATAAGCATCAAGTATTTCTTTCTGAATCTCCCTTACCAAAGCGGTGTCGCCGTTGGTTGTATAACTCCGCACAGCTTCGGGCATCCCGCCCACGAAATAGTACTGCCTCAAGTAGTTGATAAGAACATCGGCAAAGAGATTGATGGAGTCCCATTCAAGAGAGTTAAGCATGTCGACCAGTTGAATTCGGCCACTGGCCATGAGAAACTCAGTAAATGTCATGGGGTACATGCGCATGGTATTCACCTTGCCCACAGGATATGACTCATTTTCCTTGAGAGATATGCCCAGCAGTGAGCCAGCAACCGCCACATGCAACAATGGCATTTCTTCGCAAAAATACTTCAGCGCGGCCAGTCCGTCTCTCACCTCCTGTATCTCATCAAAAATCACAATGCATTCACCTGCCACAATCTTGGTTTCATAATAACGCTCTAGTTCTATGATTATTCTTGAAACTGAGAAATCTCTAAAAAGACTCTCTGCAAACTTGTTTTTATGACAGTTCACATATATCATATTTTTGAATTCGTTGCTTCCAAATTCTTTCAGAATATAGGTTTTACCCACCTGACGAGCGCCAAGCAGAATCAGCGGTTTTCGACCATCACGATTTTTCCATGTTAACAAATCGCTGTATATCAATCGTTTCATAATGATATATATATTTATTTCAATGCAAAGTTACACTTTTCTTGGGGAATACACAAGTGAAAACCACACTTTTCTTGGGGAATAATCGAAAAAAAACACATTTTTCTTGGGAAATCATAGAATATCGTGCATTGATACAGAATCGGTTCAAAATAAATGTACTGATAAAAGGGTCTATAGGGCTCGCACAATAGAATAATTCAGTGTAATTCTGTGAATTCAGTGTGGTATTATTAGGCATTTATATAATAATAAGCTCCGATAGGGGCAACGGAACTAAGGCAGTTCTTTTATCGCTTTTCGTGTTTGGGTTGAGCAATAATAGTAATTATTCATGAATTGTGACGCACAATTTGCTAAAAAAGTTTCAAAACATTAACTTTGTGCTATAAAACTCAATTTACACCTATTATTATGAAATTAATAAGGACCCTTGCCCTGGCCGGCGCGCTGCTGATTGCGCTGAGCACTGTGGCTCAGAACAACCCCAAACGCGAATTCCGCGGCGTGTGGATTCCCACGGTGGGCGACCGCTACTACGCCAAGCACACCACTGAGCAGAACAAAGCCTATCTACTCAACATGCTCGACAGCCTACAGATGGCGGGCTGCAATGCCATCATCTTCCATTGTCGCCCCCAGGCCGATGCCTTCTACCAGAGCGAGCTGGAGCCGTGGAGCTTCTGGCTGAGCGGCACCGGCGGTGTGCCTCCCACACCTGTGTGGGACCCCATGCAGATGATGATTGAGGAGAGCCACAAGCGGGGCATGGAGCTGCATGCGTGGATCAACCCCTACCGCGTGGGCTACGACCACCAGCTGGCCCCCGACGCGCTCATCAAGCAGCATCCCGAGTGGTTCCTGAAATATGGCGAGCAGAACTACTTTGACCCCGCCTACCCCGAGAGCCGCGAGCACATTTGCCGCGTGGTGGCCGACATCGTGACGCGCTACGATGTTGATGCCATTCACATGGACGACTACTTCTACCCCTACCCCATTGAGGGCAAGGAATTTCCCGACACTGCCAGCTATGACCTGTACGGCATAGGCTGGGACCGTGCCAACTGGCGCCGCGCCAACGTGGACTCGCTCATTGTGGGTATGCACCGCACCATCAAGGCGACAAAGCCCTGGGTGCGGTTGGGCATCAGCCCCTTCGGCATCTGGCGCAACAAGGCGAGCGACCCCGACGGTAGCGACACCAACGGTCTGCAGTGCTACGACGCGCTCTATGCCGACTGCATCAAGTGGACCGCCGAGGGATGGGTCGATTACATGGTGCCGCAACTCTATTGGCAGCTCGAGCACCCCAAGGCGAGCGACGCTGTGCTCATGGACTGGTGGAACGAGCACACCTATGGCCGCCACATGTACTATGGTCTCGCCATCAAGAACACCATGGACTATGCCGACACCGACGACCCCACCTGCCCCACTCAGCTCGACCACAAACTGCGCATCATGCGAGGCCTGGACAATGTGCAGGGCGTGACCTGGTGGCCCTGCTACAGCCTCATGGCTAACTACAAGGGCGTGACCGACTCGCTCATGAATGGCCGCCAGTCGACCCTGGCGCTGCCACCCACCTACCCGTGGCTCGACGATGTTGCTCCCGCCGAGGTCAAGAACCTGAAGGTGAAGAAAGTCAACAAGGTGAAGAGCCTGATTTGGGAAGCGCCCAAAACCGACGACCCGCTGCAGCAGGCAGCCCGCTTTGTGGTGTATCGCTTCGCGAAAGGCGAACGTATTGACTTGAACAACAGCAAGGCCATAGTTGCCATCACCAGCGACACACAATTGCCCCTGCCGCAGTATGCGCCCAAGGGCAAGCAATTTGTGTTTGTCATCACGGCGCTCGACCACTGCAACAACGAGAGCCCGCACGGCACACAAACCAAAGTGAAATTATAAAAAAATATACCCTAAACACACATAAATCGCTACAACTATGAAAAAGTTATTGATATCAATCGCCGCCCTGTTTGCAATGAGCCCCACCATGCAAGCCGCATGGGAGACCGAAATCAGCGACTGGCAGTTCAGCCGCGACAGCATCAACTGGGTTGATGTGAAAGTGCCTCACGACTGGGCCATCAGCGGCCCCTTCGACAAGAAGTGGGACCTGCAAGTGGTGGCTATCAAGGAAAATGGCGAGGAAACCGCCACCGAGCACACCGGCCGCAGCGGTGCCCTGCCCTGGATTGGCAAGGGCTACTACCGCACACAGTTGCGTTATCTGGCCGATGACCTGGAACTGGTGTTCGATGGTGCGATGTCAGAACCCACCGTCTATGTTAATGGCAAAGTGGCCGCCAAGTGGGCTTACGGTTACAACGCCTTCAGGGTGCCGCTTTCCAAACACATTAATACTTATGAAAAGCCTATCGATGTGGTAGTGAAACTTGAGAACCTTGAGGAGAGCAGCCGCTGGTATCCCGGTGCCGGCTTGTTCCGCCCCGTGAAACTCGTTGGCTATAACCACCCGATTCACCTGGACCCGTGGCAGACCTTTGTGCGCACACTGCGCGTGAAGGACGGCACAGCCGAACTGCTCGTGAGTGCCCGCTCCACCTGTGCCAAAGAGGCAAATTTCGTCTTCACCATCACCGATACAGCTGGCAATGTGGTGGCAAAGGAAGAGACCCAAACCACCGACGGAAACGCCGAAATGAAAATCAATGTGCCGGCAGCCCGGCTGTGGTCGCCCGAGAGCCCCACGCTCTACAAACTGAAAGTGGACTTGTATCAGGACTATGACAACAAGCGGTTAGAACCCATTCACAACGAGGGAGAAACTCCATTGCTCCATTCACTGCAATACTGCGATAAGCAGGAAGTGAAATTCGGCATCCGCACCATCTCCTTCACGCGCCAGCATGGTTTCCAGCTCAACGGTGTAACCCGCAAGTTCAAGGGCGTGTGTCTGCATCACGACCTGGGCCCGCTGGGCGCAGCAGTCAACAAGGCAGCGCTCATTCGCCAGATTCGCATCATGAAGGACATGGGCGCCGACGCCATACGCACCTCGCACAATATGCCCTCGACCTGGCAGATGGAGGTGTGCGACAGCATGGGCATGATGGTTATGGCCGAGAGTTTTGACGGTTGGAAGGAACCCAAGGTGCGCAACGGCTACAACCGCCATTGGAATGACTGGTGGCAGAAAGATATCACCAACCTCATCCTCAATCACCGCAACCATCCCAGCATTGTGATGTGGAGCGTGGGCAACGAGATTCCCGAGCAATGGAAGGAAGAGGGTGCCGAGCGCTACCGTCAACTGGTGGGCCTGTGCCACCTACTCGACCCCAGCCGCCCCGTGACCTGCGGCATGGACCAACCCGATGCCGACATTGCCAGCGGCTTTGCCGACGCTGCCGATGTGCCGGGCTACAACTACCGTACACACCGCTACGAGCCCACCTTCCCGCTCTTGCGCCAGGGTTACCTGCTGGGCAGCGAGACGGCTTCGACCGTGAGCACCCGTGGGCACTACTGTTTCCCCGACACGGTGGCCACAGGAAAAGCCTACGAAGACGGACAGTGCTCGGGCTACGACCTGGAACACTGCTGGTGGAGCAATCTGCCTGACGATGACTGGCGTCTGCAAGACGATATGCCCTGGACAGTGGGCGAGTTTGTGTGGACTGGCTTCGACTATCTGGGCGAACCCACACCCTACGACGCCTACTGGCCCAGCCGCTCAAGCTACTACGGCATTGTGGACCTCGCCGGACTGCCCAAGGACCGCTTCTACCTGTACCGCAGCCATTGGAACAAGCAAGACCACACCATTCACCTGCTGCCGCACTGGACCTGGAAAGGCCGCGAAGGTAAGGTGACACCCGTCTACTGCTATACCGATTATCCCAGCGCCGAGCTCTTTGTGAACGGCAAGAGCCAGGGACGCATCAGCAAAGACCCCAGCACACGCCTCGACCGCTACCGTCTGCGCTGGCGCAATGTGAAATATGAGCCGGGCGAACTCAAAGTGGTGGTATATGACGAGAACGGCAACCGTGCCGGCGAGCAGGTGGTGCGCACTGCCGGCAAACCCGCACGCCTGCAACTGGAGAGCGACCGCACCAGCCTCAAGGCCGATGGCAACGATCTGGCTTTCGTCACTGTGAGCCTCGTGGACAAGAACGGCACGCTGTGCCCCGATGCCGACAACCGGCTCGAATTCACGGTGCAGGGCAACGGCACCTTCCGTGCCGCCTGCAACGGCGACGCCACCTCGCTCGAGGTGTTCACCCGGCCCACGATGAAACTCTTCCATGGTCAACTCGTGGTGGTGGTGCAGGCAGGCGATAAGGCCGGCAAAGCCACCCTCTCGGTGAAAGACCGCAAAACCGGCATGAAGCAATCCCTCAACATCCCCATTAATCAATAATATTGAAATTAAAGAGGAGGGATTGACGAGAAGGCAACTTGTAAGGATTTCTTGATAGTTCAAAAAGAAGGTGAGATCGAAAGAGAGAATAACGTGCATTTTTTACACGTTAATGGAGTAAAGAAATCAGTGCCGTTTTATACACCTCTAAACAAAAATGATAAGAGACATCTTTGATTACATATTCTATAGGATTACCCATGCGAACAAATGGTGGTATAATATCACTGATTTGTCAGACATTCTAGGCATTTTCAATATTAAATGTGAACATACACTTGGTTATGAAGATTATGGTTGTATTCATTTCTCTCTTCTATTAACTCTTAATGCAAACGCTATAACTTGCCTATTTATAGACTTCACTTATAGTCTCATTTTTGTATTTTCAGGTTTGTATCTTGTTACATTATTATTGCTTTATAGGTACGCAAAAGGAGAAAGGCGATACAAAGCATTGGCTCACAAATATAGGAACGAAAAATATCACAAACTGAAAGGATATGCAGTCTTAGCCTATGTAATATTGTCATTTGTCCTCTTCTTTGTTGTCATGCTCAGCAAATAATGATATGGAAACAAAATACAAATATGCCGAAACCAATTTTCAACACCATCCCTTTATTTCTATAGGCTTGGGTATCTCTAATGCAATTTGGGGTGACGAACTGATATATGATAATATTGACTATTAAAATCTACAATGAAAATAATCGACTACTACTTTTATCTTTGGTCCGTCTATATGAGAATAGGCGTTGACGATGGTAAGCCTTCATTACTAACCGGCTCATTTGGAGTAGGAGCATGGTTTAGTGCTTTATCTATTATGACAATTAACGAATTATCCAATCATAAGATACAAGCCATAATTAATGCTAATAAAATAATTATAATAGTGGCTTTATTCATAAACATTTTATTATTTTATTTTTATTATCGGAGAAATAATAAGTATAATTTAATATATGAATATTATCACAGGAAAAAATCTAAATATGAAATCTTATTTTTTATTCTTTTTTCGTTTTTTATGTATTATGTTGCTTTTATTGGAATACCTTTCATTTTAAAGCAAACCATAAAACTTTTTTCCTGAACAATGAAAACAATTGAGCAATGAAACGAAAGCTTTTATACATATCGGCAGCTATACCTGTTGTTGGACCCTTTATTTCTATAGGTTTGGGTATTGCCAATGCCATTTGGGGTGACGAACTGATTTATAATCATTTTGACAATTAAAAAAAGTATCTCATTATGAAAATTATAAATTATTATTTTTATCTTTGTTCACGCTATATATTAATGGGAGGCATCAATAGTGAACCATCATTGCTTACAGGCTCAGCCGGTGTAGGCTCGTGGTTTGGTCTTGTAACAATTGCCATATTAAAATATATTCCATGTCCATCACTCCATGTTTTATTAAGTGGTACATCTCAAAAAGTTTATATATCTATAATTATATTGATTAACATTTTATTAATTTTCTTTTATTATAAAAGGAGGAAAAGATGGATAAAAGTTTTTTGTTATTATAAACAAAAGAAAAAAAATATGAACCACTCATTTTTTTTATTTTCAGTATGATTATGTTTAGTATCGCTTTGGTCGGTATTCCTTTTGTTTTAGAAAGTTTAATAAAAGTTGTCAATTAATATGTCATAAACATAATAATAACACATATGAAAACAACTATCAACAAACTATGTCTGTTGCTACTGGTAACAACATTGTTATTTATCAACTGTCAGGCACAGGATTTTAAAAAGTATTTTAGTGACTCGACACTGCGAATCGACTATACCCTCACCGGCAACGCCGATGGCCAGGCCGTGGCCCTTGATGCCATGAGCCGCATACCCGGCTGGTATGGAAAGCGGGTGCACATGGCCGAAGTGCCCGTGCGCGGTGCGGCCGAGGTGACGATGCAGCTGGCCTCGACCGGCGATGTCATCTACCGCCAGGCCTTCAGCACCCTGTTCCAGGAGTGGCTCGACTTGCCCGATGCCCGACGAGCACCCAAGTCGTTTGAGTGTGTACAGTTGCTGCCCATGCCACGCGACTCGGTGGTGGTGTGCCTCACCCTGTTCAACCCGCGCCACGAAGCCACTGCTACCATCCGGCACGGGGTGAATCCAAAGGACTACACCCTGCGGCGCATCGGCGAGAAAGCACCCTCCTACATCACGCTCAACGAGCCTGCCGACCCTGAACACGCCATCAACATCGCCTTTGTGGCCGAGGGTTACACCCCGAAAGAGATGGACGATTATCTCGAGGACTGCCGCAAGGGTACCGAGGGTCTTTTCTCGTATGAGCCATTCAAGTCGCTGCGCAACCGTTTCAGAGTCATTGCCGTGTGCACACCCTCGCAGGACAGCGGACCGTCAATTCCTTCCGAGGGCATTTGGCACGAAACCACGCTAGGCTCGAGTTTCGACACCTTCGGGATGGACCGCTACCTCACCACGCTGCGCATGAAGCGCATGCACGACCTACTCGCCGGCACGCCCTACGAGCACATCATCGTGATGGTGAATACCGACAAATATGGCGGCGGAGGCATCTACAACTCCATGAACCTGCTCATGACCAAGCACAAAAAGTTCATCGAGGTGCTGGTGCACGAATTTGGACACTCGTTTGCCGGACTGGCCGACGAGTATGCCTACGAAGGTGAGGAAATGAACGACTTCCCGCGCGACATTGAACCCTGGGCGCCCAACATCACCACGCTCGCCGATTTTGACGCGAAGTGGAAGGATATGCTACCCGATGCAGTGGCACTAAAGGTGGAGCACACCACTGACGACAACCTCGACACCGCAACGCTGGGACTCTATGAGGGCGCCGGCTGCTGCCTCAAGGGCGTGTACCGCCCCTGCCCCAACTGCATGATGCGCACGCTCAAGGTGCCCATCTTCTGCCCCGTGTGCCGCAATGCCATCGCCCGCGTCATCAACCATTACCGGCCCTGAATTGCGGCAGGACTTCACATCACTTAGAGATAAATGCGCAAGTAGATGGCAAAAAAGCGGTCGGTCAACTCATAGGTTCTACCATTACGACTAACCAATTCTTTGGCACAGAGAGCTTTCAAGGAAGTATTCACGCTACTGCTGGCCTTGAGGTCATAACGTTTAATAAAGGAACTCTCATTGATTGCTTGCACCTTACCTTCACTCGCTATCGCATACAGCACCTTAGTCTGATTGCCGGTGAGCAATTGCAAGACACTTTGATAATAGTCTTTATATTCCTCTACAATTGATGTTATTGCCTGCTGATACTGGGCGACTTCATCAACGTTGCTATGATTCTCATATAAGCGATTCAACACAGCTTGCATATACCACGTGTGCCCCTCAAGGCTTGTATATAATGCATGAAACACATCTCGGCTCAACTTTCCGCCTTTTATTTCAAAGAAATGATTAGCCCATGTGTAGTAAACATCTTCATTAATGGGCTTCAGGGTCACAATTTGGGTACTATTGAAGAAAGGACGTTTTGCCGACATAAACATTTGGGTCATCATGTGCTGACTACTTCCGGCAAATATAAAACGTACATTTTTCAGAAACTGAATGCGCGAACGCAACAATGCCTCTACGTTATCTTCAGGATAGTTACCAATTTGTTGAAACTCATCAAATGCTATATAACAATCCTTCCCCATATTGTCAAGCATATCGAAAATGCGTTGAATTGTAACCTCAGCTTCATTGGACTCTACTGTAAGTGAAACAGTGGGAGACCCCGTAATTACATCGGTAGAGAATACCGGTCGCAATGATTTTAACACATCAATAATACGTTTAAAAAGTGATGCTTGACCTTCAACGGCTTTCAGTACACTCTCGCCAAAAAGTTGTATAAACTGGCTGAAACTACGGGTGGGCAATAGGTCTATATACATAAATATCGCTTGTGGATTATCTTCGCGCATTATTTCAAATGCATGTTTAATTAACCCTGTCTTGCCCATTCTGCGTGGCGAAATGAGTGTGACATTGCTTGCACCACCGCTCATAGTTCTACTTATTGTTATCGTCTCGGATTCACGATCACAAAAGTATTCAGCGCCTTGATAACCATATTTCAAAAAAGGATTTTTCATTGTATCAACATTTTAATGATTGCTTCTATATATTTTGCGTAAATCGCGTCACGCAAATTACGTCACGCAAATTACGCAATATTTTTTCACACTTGCAAGCTTTTGGACAAAAAATTGAATCATATCATACCTATTAAACCCAATTCTGTCATTAGGATTTATGTCAGAATCACCGCATGACTAGTCTGAATTGCGACAGGACAGGCATTTTTTCAGTAAAATGTGGGTCAGTATCACATATTATTATTAATTTTGCGTCTATCTTAATGCTATACAGGAATGGCTACGGGATGACTCCCGGGCTTATTATCAACAAGAAACGACTATTGATGACTGACAATAAATTCAAACTGCTCGCCGGTCCCTGTGTGATTGAGTCACAGGACAATGTGATGTTTATGGCCGAGTCGCTCAAGCGCATCGCCGAGGGCTATGACGTGGACTTCTACTTCAAGGCGTCATGGGACAAGGCCAATCGCACCAAGGCGACCAACTATCGAGGCCCGGGCCTGGAAGAGGGTCTGCGCATTTTAGAAAAGGCCAAGAACGAGGTGGGCGTGAAGATTGTCACTGACATCCACGAGCCTCATCAGGCTCAGCCCGTGGCCGAGGTGGCCGACATCATCCAAATTCCCGCCTTCCTGTGCCGACAGACCGACCTGCTCAAGGCTGCGGCCATGACCGGCAAGACGGTCAACATCAAGAAGGCGCAGTTCTCAAGCCCTGAGGAGATGAACAATGTGGTGAGCAAGATGGAATACTTCGGTTGCCACGACTTCATGCTTTGCGAGCGCGGTAACTGCTTCGGTTACAACACGCTGGTGGTAGACATGACCGGGCTGGTGAGACTGTCGAGACTGGGCTACCCCGTAATCTTTGATGCCACTCACAGTGTGCAGATTAGCGGTGGCGGCTTCAACTACGGCAACAGCGGCAAGAGCGAATATGTGCCCTACCTGGCCAAAGCGGCCGTGGCAACCGGCGTGCTGAGCGGCTTGTTCATGGAGGTGCACAATGACCCTGCCAATGCCCTGTGCGACGGCAGTTGCATGCTCCGACTCGACCGGGTAGATGCCTTGTTGAACCAACTCATGCGCATCAGGGAAATCGCAACGGAAACACTTTGACACAACGCAATCATGCTGATACTCAAGAGAATCATACACAGCACCATTTGGGGCGGCCCCAAGATTAGCCGGTTAACGGGCGTGGAGGGCGACCGCATAGGGCATCTGTACTCACTTTACTGCCGCGAAGGCATCTCCAACGAGATTCTGAACGGACAGTGGAAGGGGCGGTGCCTGAACGAGGTATTCCCGCTGTTCAAGCACGAGGTGGGAATGGCTCAATATGAGTACTTCCCGCTCACGCTGGCGCTGACCGAGGCACATGAGAATCTGAGCGTTCAGGTACATCCCACCGACGAGATGGCTCATGCCATGGCTCCCGGCACACGCGGCAAGCGCGAGTCGTGGTACTTCATCGACGCTCCCACATCGGGCACCATCATCAACGGTTGCACCTGCCGCGACCTGCAACAGGAGCGGTTCATGATAGAGCGGGAGCAGTTTATGGAGATGGCCGACACGCTGGCGGTGAAGCAAGGCGACTATGTGTTTGTGGAACCGGGCACGCTGCATGCCATCACAGCCGGTAGCCTGGTGTATGAAATTGAGGAAGGTTCAGACTTCACTTATCGTTTCTATGACTACGACCGCATTGATGCCGACGGCAACAAGCGCGAGCTCCATGTGGTGCAAGCGACACAAGCCCTGAACATCGGTCTGAAGTCACACACCCGCAACTATGCCACCGAGGGCGAAATTCAAGAAAAAACCTATAGTACAAAACTGATAAACGGCACCGCATCGTACACCAACGAAAGCCCCGTGCTTGAGTGCTTCACCTTCGTGAAGGGCACACTTGACTGCGACGGCATGACCGTGGCACCGGGCAGCACCATCGTGCTATGGCCGGGTGAGCGACTTGTCACCACCGGTGTGGAACTGGCTTTCGTTTCAAAAATGCGCGACAACGACCTATGATATACTCTCCATCATTAATGTGCGCCAACTTCGACAACCTCAAGCATGTGGTTCTGACGCTTGAGGCTGCAGGCGCTACACGACTTCACCTGGACGTCATGGACGGACAATATGTCCCCAACTTCGCACTGGGTCTGGGCGACGTAAAATCGATTTGCCGCAACACGTCGCTGCTCACCGAGCTGCACTTGATGATCATGGAACCGAACCGGTACATCAAGATGTTTGCCGATGCCGGTGTGGACATCATCTACTTCCACCCCGATTCAGACTCACACCCCAAGAAAGTGATTCAGAAAATCAGGGAAGTGGGCAAGCGTCCCGGCATCGTTATCAACCCTGAGACCACCATCGAGAGCCTGCAAGACTACTACGAACTGGTCGACACTATTTTGGTGATGGGGGTCAAACCGGGACACGCCGGACACGTCTATCTGCCACACGTGGACCGCAAACTGGAGAAACTCGTCAAACTCAAGAGCGATTACAATCTTGAAATCATCATGGACGGTGCCTGCACACTGGAGCGCATGAAGCGCTGGAGTCTGCATGGCGTGGACGGTTTTGTGCTGGGCACATCGTCACTATTCGGCCACAACGAATCTTATAAAAACATCATAGACAACATAAAACACGAGTGCGGAGAATAAACTCATGAACGATAGCATCATCAAACTACTGGTCATGGACGTTGACGGGACGCTCACCGACGGCAAAATCAATATGGGGCCTGACGGCGAGTTGTTCAAGTCGTTCAACATTCGCGACGGCTACGGCATCAACGAGATGCTGCCCGCCAACGGCATTGTACCCGCCATCATCACGGGACGCACATCACGGATTGTCGAAAACCGCGCCCGCGAACTGCACATCACTGAACTGCACCAAGGCAGACACGACAAACTTGACACACTCCTGGCACTCATGGAAAAATATGGTTGTACTGGCGAGAATGTAGCCTACATTGGCGATGACATCCTGGACATCGTGTGCATGGAGCGGTGCGGACTCACCGCCTGTCCTGCCGACGCGTGCCGGCAAGTGAAAGCCATTGCCCACTACCACTGCACCTTGCGCGGTGGCGACGGAGCCGTGCGTGAGTTCATTGAACACATCATCAGCCATAACCAAAACCTTGCCATAACTGGATAAAAACACCCACTTACGGACACTTTTACAACCACAAACCTTGCCATAACTGGGTAAAAACACCCACTTATGGACACTTTTACAACACTAAACCTTGCCATAACTGGGTAAAAACACCCACTTATGGACACTTTTACCTTTGTACCCACCCTTGATGATATCAATCTTTTTATGGGAGGGGGTTGAGCGATTTGAACTTCTTCCAGTTATTGGCACTCTTATAGGCTTCAACCGACGCCGCGGGAACGCACACTTGCACCTTGTCGCTGCTCACCGCAGGGAGTTCGGGCGGCACGGCGGCATAACAATCAATGCGCTGCAGGCTCTTGCATTTTTCAGTTATTTTCTTGCCAAGCTGCCTCACTGTTGAGGGGAGCACCAACTGCTGAATGGCGGTCTCGCGTAGCGCATTGTCGCCAATTGACTGTAGCCCCTCGTTCAGAGTGATCGTTGTCAGGGCCGTGCATTCGCGGAAAGTCTCTTTATCAATGACGCTTACCGACGACGGCACTTCAACACTCATCAGACTCTGGCAACGGCGAAACGCCTCCTTGCCGATGCTGCGCACCTGCGAGCCCATCGTTACCGACCTGAGCGCCTTGCACTCAAAGAACAGTTTCTCAGGAATGGATGTGACACCCTGCGGCAAGTCAATTTGCTCCAGAGCGAAGCACCGATCAAACACTTGCTTGCCCAAATTTGTAACAGAACCACCCATGTCGATGGAACGCAACGCGTTGCATTCATGAAATGCTTTCTCGCCTATACCGGTGACGCTACTCGGCAGTTCTACACGGCTCAAGGCCCTACAGTACTCAAATGCGCATGCAGGCACCGCGGTAATGGGACCCGCAAGCGTGAACGATTGCAACGACTTGCAGTTATAAAAAGCATTAGCGCCCATCTTGCTGATGGCACCCATCTCTATATCGCGTAGCGACACGCAGTCGCTGAACACCTTGACGGGCAATTCGGTCACGCCGTCGGGCAACCAAATGCTTGTGAGTTTTTCGCTACCCTCGAACGCCGACTCGCCCAACCAAGTCACTGAGGCCGGCACATCAACAGCGCTCACCTTGCTTTTATAGAAAGCCTTCGGGGCAATGGCCTCCAGTCCGCTTGGCAAGCGGCACTCGCCGGTGCGTGCCGCCGGATAGAGCAGCAGTGTGCGCCCGTCGCGGTCATAGAGTGCACGGTCAATGGAACTGAAGTTGTTGTTGCCTTGAGCCACCTCAATAGCTTGTAACTGACTCATGTAGCCCAGTCCGCCCTCTTCAATCTCGCAATAAGCGGGGATGCGCAATTCCACCACTGCGCTTTTGTCAAAAGCCTGCTTACCGATGCGACGCATGGTCGAGGGCAACTGAAACTGACGCAATGCCTCACAGCCACTGAAGCACTCCTGCCCTATCTCCTCGAGCATAGTGGGCACCATGAAGTAGTGCAATCGGCTACAGCCCTCAAAGGCATAGTCGCCCAGTTCCATCACTTGCGGCGGCATAATCACCTCCTCCAGGTCATAACACAAATGAAAGGCCGATGAACCGATGCGCTTGAGCCGCTCCGGCAACACCACCGAGCGCAAGTGGCTGGCATACTCAAAAGCACTGCTCGGCAACACATCTTGGCTGCTCCCAAACAGACTCTTTTCGCTCACGCGCGCACGCTCCAGGTCTACGTCCAGATAATTGTCAACCTCCTTGTCTGACTCATTCACCACCTTGCTGCGCTTTGCAAGTTTGGTGATGAACTTCAGGTCCTTATCATTAAGCGAACCCTCAACGCGCAACAGTCGCACGCGGTTATACATATCCTTGGGCATGCGACTCTCCAACTCGCCGGGCGACGAGACAAAAATCTCGACAATGTCGGCGTAGGAGCGGTTTCTTGAGTTGTTGTAGTGGCGGTTCATGCCGCGGCTATACTGTGCCTCACACGGCACCGATGCAGCAATCGCAAGCACACAAAGGGAGATTAAAGCAAATATCCGTTTCATATTGATTTAACACATTTAATTTCCATGCAAAATTAGCGATTTAATTTGGGGCATTGGGAAGTAGTCACCAAATCTTAAAGAGTGGAAAAACATCCCTAAAAAAACTAGCTAACGCCCAAGATGATGTTGACCAAAGCAGTGACATCGCTCACATTCACGACTCCGTCGCCATTCACATCGGCACGCGCCTCGTCCTTGGGCAGAGTGCCTAGAATCATGTTGACCAGCGCGGTGACATCACTCACGTTCACAGCACCGTCGCCATTCACATCGCCCTTGATGAATCCGGCGCCCGGCAATATCTCAATCTCGCCGGTGAAATAGCTATTTGAACCTGCCGCACACAAACTGCCTCCCACTATATGGCCACCTGCGGGCTTGCTGATGTAACAGTCGACGAGTTCCACATTATTACCCACAGAGATGCTGCCGTTCGACATGCGCAAAGTGGCATTGTCGATTGTGAGGTTGTTGTTGCCATCAATTTCAAGAATCTCGGCACGGCCGCTCACATTCATGGTGCAGTCTTCGATGTGCAGCCTGTGGTTAGTTGCTTCGGTGTAATTCTCGAGATAAATGGCGGCAGATGCCGTTGTCCCGTCAGGTACACTGATGTTTAGCGTGCCATCTCCATTAATATAATGATTGACTACATTGTGCAAATTGATAGCTATGCCACCCGACGAAGAGTGGTTGATTGCATTGGTTCCCTTCAGTTTTATGATAAACACCGTGAACTCTTTCCCCACATCAATGCCACGGTTGGGATGTGTGATGGTGGCATTGTCGAGCGTGAGAATATAAGCTTGGGGATTGTATTTCACTGTCCCGCTCAACTCGTCAAAAAGGGGAGACAGGTCCTTTTGGCCAATATAGCCACAATAACACGCCGAGATGGGATGGCCCGCGATAGTCACGCCGGTAGGATAGCATTCGAGTTCAATGGCGGTGTATTCAGTGTCTTTGGGCAGCAGGTGACAAAGGTTCCACCTTTTAGCTTTAGCGTTAGTGACTTGCAAGGCTTTGGCACTATTGCCCTCGTTCGGATCCTGATGATTCGCGAAGAAGAGGTTGCTCGTATAGGGCGAGTTAGGCAGACTCTCCACCAGCTGAGTCATGCCGTCGCCCGTGATTTGATTGCCATAGCATTTAATGGTGTTGCCCAGTTTTGTGCACCATGTGAAGTTGAGCGTTGTTAACTGATTGTTCGAGCAATCAAGCTCCACAAGCTCGGAGTTTTTGGTCAAATCCAAACTCGCTATGCGGTTGTTCTGGCACTGCAGTTTGGTGAGTTGTGGTAAATTATAGGTTGCGAGTGTCGTGAGCTGATTATTGCTGCAATTGAGGTCCTGAAGAAATTTCGTACCCGTTACGTTGAGTGTCGTGAGCTGATTATTGCTGCAGTCCATATATTCCAGCAGCGATTCACTGTTGGGCAGACTGAGGCTCTTCAGCTTGTTATCGTTGCAGCGCAGTGTCTTCAAGATGACGTGTTGCGACAAATCAAGCGAGCTCAAGTTGCAACTGTCGCAACGCAACGAGGCCAGGTGAAAGCGCGAAGCCGTGATGTTGAGCGTTGTGAGCGGGTTGGAGTTGCAGCGCAAATCTTCCAGCATGATGTACTTGCTCAAGTCAAGCGAAGTGAGCCGGTTATGGTCGCAATGGAGTGTGGTGAGCAAATTGCTGTCGGGCAGCGTGAGCGTGGTGAGCTTGTTGACCGAGCACCACAGGGTTTTCAACTTGGTGTTGGCACTCAGATCAAGACTGGTGAGCTGGAGGCTATCGCAATACAGTTCCTGAAGGTCGGTGACATATTCAATCCCCTTGAGCGAGTAGATGTTCTTGGAGAGAGGACCTAAAATCTTCCATTGACCACCTGCTGTGCCGGCATGGTGCTTCGAGGGCAAGACGATGTATTGCATCTTGTAGTCATCAAGGATGAGACCCGACGGTGGCGAGAGCTCATTGGCGAAGTTCTCGTCAGGGAACACACTGCGGTCACTAAAGGCGACGGCCGGCGCGATGTAGCCGTAGTAACTGGTTCCACCACCCGGAAAAACAAAGGTTTTCTTCTGCGCGTCAAAGGTCTGCATCAGTGTGCACATTCGGTCGCCCGACATCGTGAAAGCCTTGAGATTGACAACTGCCGGAGCAAGCCTGGATGTTCTGAGCGAAACACGCGAACTATTCACTGACAGCGACTTAAAATCTCGAAGCGAATTATAATCATCATTCTCGCACTTGACATCAACGTTCGACTCTCTGATAACGAGCGTTTCATTGCCCGTGTCGCCTATGATGCCGTGCGAATAGGAATAGACTCTAATCATCGCGTCTGTGATGGTGAGCGACGCTCCGCTACCCACTGTGATGGCATCTTCTGAGCCGCCTGAAACAGTCACATAACCATTAGGCGAAGTGATGGTAGTGGCAGCGTTAAACCTCAGGGGCGACGAATCCTCAGCCTCCATCCGGTTTCCCCCCTCAAACACAACCGTAAGCCCGGCACACGATTCGTTAAGTATCGCGCGATTGTAGCTTCCCGAGCGTTCAATTGACACATTGTTCAGCGTCAGCGTCTTGGTCGAAGGGTCATACACCGCCGAATACGGATAAGTCGAGCCATAAGCGGTGATGTTGCTACCGGTGATGTTGTTGCAGTTGTCACTGGTCACTTTCACACCTCCCAAATAAAAACCATAGTAGGTGGCTGCAGCAGCATGCACCATGACCGCCAGCACCAGAGCCATTAAAGTAATAATTCGTTTCATGCGATATATTTTTTGCAGTTCTTGTTCCGATTAAATAATCACCAAACTCATGATTGCTGATGATTGCCTAACAATCGATTACAAATTTAGGAAAAACATCTTGAACTAACAAAACAGATTGCTTTTAAACCTCCATTTCTTGCCGTTATCGGCAAAAACCACTATTTACTCACCTGCTTATTATTGAAACTTGCCGATAAATCTACACTACAAGGGTGCGGCCGTGATTGGGTCGCACCCTTATTAGTGGTTATTTCAATAGCACCAACAGGTTTAGGGGGATTTCAACCTCTCCAGTGCCCCCTGCTGGTTGCTCTTGTTTACTTCAGGCCACGGTTGCGCAGCAGTGCATCGGCATCGGGCTCCTGACCGCGGAACTTCTTGTAGAGGGTCATGGCGTCGTCGGTGTCGCCGGCTTCCAAAATGTAACGACGATAGTCGGCAGCCGTCTGCTTGTTCATGGGATCGGGAGCAAAGCGTTCCCAAGCATCGGCCTCCAGCACTTGCGACCACAGATAGGTGTAGTAACCCGTGGCATACTGGTCGCTGTCGAAGATGTGCTTGAAGTAGGGGCTGCGGTAGCGATACTCAACCATAGCGGGTTTGTGCAGTTTCTTCGAGACATAGTTCTCAAAGCCCTTCACGTCAATGTCTTTGCACCAGTCAAGTTTGTGCCACTCGATGTCGAGCAGAGCAGCTCCCACCAGCTCGGTGGTCATAAAGCCCTGGTTAAACTTGCGAGAAGCCAAAATCTTGTCGAGCAATTCTTGAGGAATAACCTCGCCGGTCTTGTAGTGGCGGGCATAGTTCTTGAGCACCTCAGGCACATAAGCCCAGTGCTCGTTGAGCTGCGAGGGCATCTCTACCAAGTCACGGTCAACATTGGTGCCGGCAATGCCGCGGAACGGTGCGGTGGTAATCATGCCGTGCAGTGCGTGGCCAAACTCATGGAAAGCGGTCTCGACCTCGTCAAGGGTGAGCAGCGAGGGAGTGTTCTTGGTGGGAGGAGTGAAGCTACCCACGTTATACACGATGGGACGCACGCTCGTTCCGTTGTAGTTATACTCGGTGAGCATCTCGTTCATCCATGCGCCCTGAGCCTTGGTAGCACGGGGATAGTAGTCGGTCATGAACACGGCGATGTGCTTGCCCTGGGCATCTTTCACATCATAGACAGTCACCTCGGGGTTATATTTGGGCGCATCCTTCATCTCAGTGAAGGTGAGGCCGTAGAGCTTGTTAGCAATATAGAACAAACCATTCTTGACCACGCTATTGAGCTCAAAGTAGGGACGCACATCGTCCTCGCTGAAGGCGTAGCGCTCGGCCTTAACCTTGGCGGCATAGTAGTAATAGTCCCAGGGGGCAATGGTGAAGTTGGCACCATGGGCGGTGGCATACTTCTGCATGTCGGCCACTTCCTCGTCCACCTTCTTGATGGCAGGCCACCAGATTTGGAGCAGCAGTTCCTCAGCGGCATTCACGGTCTTGGCCATCACGGGGTCGGTCGCATAGTCGGCAAAGGTGTCGAATCCCAGCAATTTAGCCTTGCGCTGACGCAATTGCAGAATTTCATTGATATTCTTGCTGTTGTCCCACTCATTGGCACGGCTGGCGGTGTTGGTGTAGGTTTCATACATCTGCTTGCGCAGTTCGCGGTTGTCGGCGTTGGTGAGCACAGCCAGGCGAGTGGCGGCAGTTGCGGTGAACGCCCACTTGCCGGGTTGTCCGTTCTTGGCGGCCAGTGCGGCAGCGTCGTCGATAGTCGACTGCGAGAGTCCTGACAGGCGGGCCGCGTCGTCAACGTAAATCACATTGTTGGCAATCTCGTGCATGATGTTGTTGCCAAAGGCAAGCTGTACGGTAGCCAGGCGCGAGTTGATGGCCTTGAGCGTGTCTTGCAAGGCGGGCGAAAGCAGTGCGCCGTTGCGCACAAAGCGCTTGTAGTACTTCTCAGTGAGTCGTTTCTGAACATAGTTCAGTCCTAGCGCATCGGCATTGTCATAGACAGCCTTGATTTTGCGGAACAGCCCCAAGTTCATATACATCTCATCGCTCTGTGCAGTGAACATGGGCGAGAGTTTCTCGGCCAGCTCCTGCATCTCGGGTGTGGCATCGCTCTCGCTCAACGCAAAGAACACGCCGCCCACCTTTGAGAGAATCTCGCCGCTGTTATCCAGCGCCAGCACGGTGTTCTCAAACGTGGGTGTTGCCGGATTGTTCACAATATCGGCAATCTCCTTGTTTTGCTGCTCAATGCCGGCTTGCAGAGCGGGCAAGTAGTGCGAGAGTTTGATTCTCTCGAAAGGAGGAATCTCATACTTGTAGGCATAGGGGGCCAGGAAGGGGTTTTCGTTAGCTTTCACATTCTTCTTTTTTGCGCCGGTTGCCAGCAATGTGAAGCAGGCAACGATAACGGCGAGTGATACAATTCGTTTCATAGATAACGGTATATTGATTATTAATTAGTTTTTCCAGACGAAGGTTGCAATTTGCGGATAGTGGTCGCTATCGCCTTTCTTGTCCACCCGGCAGTCAACGGCTTTCATGTCGCCGCGATACAATATGTGGTCAATCTTGAAGTAGAGACGATTGTCGCGGAAGGTGTTCACCGGCCCGAAGGCGCAGTCGCTATAAGCATCGCGCATGTCGTCGCCCTTGATGGTGCGGTAAGTGAACGACATGGGCACATCGTTGAAGTCACCGCACACAATCACATTCTCACCGCTCTGGTCAATCACGTGCCTGATGATGCGTGCCTCTTGAGCGTGCTTCTTGAAGGCGAGGCTTATCTTGGTCATCACAGAGTAGCGCATGGTCGAGAGCTCGCGCCGGGTGGGCTGGTCGTTGAGGTTGGTGATGTCGACGTAGGCCTTCACATCTTCTTGCGAGAGCATCATCGACGACAGGTGCAAATTGATGAACCTGACGGTGTGGCCGGGCACGAGAACATCGTAGGCACGCGCATAGAAATGATACATACTCAGCGGTTCGTCGGGCGAGGCGAAGCCCTCCTTGATGGTCGAGTCCTCGACAGCCGTGTAAGGGTGCTTGGACAGTATCACCTGGTCGTGATAGCCATGCGAGCGATAGGGATAGCGCTTCTTGAACTCTTTCATATAGGGCTTGAGCAGCGGCAAGTTATTGATGTCAATCGACAAGGAACCCTCTTGCAACATCACCACATCGGCATTGCTCTCCATGATGTACTGCAGGGTGCGAGCGCCCTCAAAGTGGGTCAGCGCGTTCTTCTTCTCAAAGTTCATCACATTATAACTCAGCACGGTGAATTTAGTTGAGTCTTCACGAGCCGTTATCTTGTGTGAGGTGATGTTCAGCGGGCTCACCGTGCGCACCGCGGGCCACGAAACGGCGACAGCCACCAGCGGAATCAGTGCCACGCGCCAGCGCAGCACAATGAACCACAAGAACGCGATGAACAGCGTCAGTCCCAGCAAGAACGGGAAAGTGAGTGTAATGAAAGCGAAAATCGAGGTCTTGGTGGGGTCGACCAGTCCTCCGTAGGCCGAGAGCACCAGCAATGCCGAGATGAAGATGGTAGCGATGATGCACACCACCTTGACTATGCGTCTGAGTTTGCTTTTCTTTCTTTCTTCCATCGTCAACGCTTTCTTGATGCCATAAACAATCGTTCCTTTTCCTCGTCGCTCAACGCACCGTAACCCGACTGCTTGAGTTTGTCCAGTATCTTGTCAATCTCGTCCTCATCAGGAACCGATGTGGCCGTTTTGCGGGTTTCTTGCGAACGAGGCGCCGCCTGCTTCTGCTGCTTAGGCTGACGCGGCATTTTGGGACCGCGCTTGCTACTGAACAGCGACACCAGCGCGTCAATCGAGCGGTTGAGCCACGCAGTGCAGTCATGACCCTTGCGCATCAGCAGGCCGAACAGTACTCCCATCAGGGCTCCGCCCAAGTGTGCCACTTGGCCGCCCAGGTTGCCATCGCCCACGCTCAGCAGGTCTATCACCACCGTGATGATGGCTACCCACTTGAGCGACACCGCACCCAGAAACAGCAGGTTAATCTGATAATGCGGAACATACACCGCCACCGCCACTACGATGGCCATGACCGAGGCCGAGGCGCCTATGAGCAAGCCCATCTTGCCGTCGAAATACGGCAACACGGCGTAGGCCACCCAAAACAGCGCGGCACCCATGAGCCCGCCCAGCACATAGAGCGCACCCAGTTGCTTGGCTGTGAAATATTCCATAAAGATGCGACCCAACCAGTAGAGCCACAACATATTGAACAGTATGTGCAGCAGGTCGTAGTGCGAGAACATATAGGTAAACAACGTCCACGGACGCCTGAGCAGCAACTCTCCGCTGGGAACCTCAACCCACTGAACCACCTCCAGCGCCGTAACGTTGAAGAACAACGCAAGCAACGCGGCGATTCTCAATGCGAGAAAAATCGCCACATTAATATATATAATCCGCACAAGAATAGACCCCGCGCGAAAACGCTGCTTGAGTTCGTCAACTATTGCCATGAGCTACTATTGTTCAAGATTCCTTTCTTTTTCCAGTACAGCAATATCACGATGCCAAACAGCATGCCACCCAAGTGGGCATAGTGCGCTACACTGCTCATCGTGTGCGACACTCCCAGGAACAACTCAATCGCACCGTAACCTATCACCATCCACTTGGCCTTGATGGGGAACGGGAAGGGAATAATGTACATGCGCATATTGGGGAACGTCATGCCAAAGGCGAGTAGCAAGCCAAACACCGCTCCCGAGGCTCCCACCGTGATGAGCATATTGTAGAAACTGGGCACCAGGTGATTGAGCTGACCGCTCCGATAGAGCATCTCGGCCTCGTCGGCGCCAATGTGAGTGCCGCCTGCTTGAATGTTGGCAAAGAAATCGCCCGTCCAGGTCAGTTGCCACACAATCTCTTGCACAAATGCCGCACCCAGTCCACACATCACATAGTAGAACAGAAAACGCTTGGTGCCGAACACGCGCTCCAGCAAGGTGCCGAACATCCACAAGTTGAACATATTGCAGAACAAATGAATCAGTCCGCTCTGCCAACTGCTCGAGTCGTGCATGAACATGTAAGTAAAGAACTGCGTGGGCAAGAAATCGTCGGCTCGCCAATAGTGCAGAGCCAGCGTATCGTTCAGGTCAACTATGCCGCGTGCCTTGAGCACCATCGTGGCAAGCCACACGAGCACATTGATGATCAAAAGGTTCTTCACCACTACCGGCATCGAGCTGAAAAACGAGCCGCTCCTGTTTGTATTATAAGCCATAAATATATTTCTCGTTAAGCATGTGAAACACGGAACAAAAGTAATGAAAAACTACATATTATGCTACCTTTTACTACTTTTTCGGGGATTTTTCAGTAAAATTTGATTTTTTTTTGCGATTTTTTTTGTTTTCAACGGCTGATTGACTATATTTGCGGTACTAAACACCTATAACCTATATTTGTAATATTCTAAAATTTCAATTGTTATGAACAAGACAGAATTAGTTAATGCTATCGCTAACGACGCTAAATTAACAAAAGTTCAAGCTAAGGCTGCTCTCGAAGCAACACTTGACGCAGTAACCAAAACTCTGAAGAAAGGCGACAAAGTAGCGCTCATCGGCTTCGGTACTTTCGATGTTAAGAAGAAACCCGCTCGCATGGGTACTAACCCCGCTACTAAGGCTAAGATCAAAATCGCTGCCAAGAAGGTGGTGAAATTCAAAGCCGGTGCCGCTCTTGCTAAAGCCGTGAAATAATCACGCAGTATTTTTTAGTGCAAAAGCTTAACCCAAATCGGTCTGTCGACCGGTTTGGGTTTGTTTTTTAGTAGATACTAAATAAAGAATTGTGAATGTGAAAAATAATGCGTAACTTTGCACGATTTTTACAAGAAGATATTATCTATATAACTCATTTTATGTTTACACCTACTAAAAAAACCATCGTCCTGGGTGACGGACGCGAAATCACCCTCGAAACTGGAAAGCTTGCCAAGCAAGCCGATGGAGCTGTTGAATTGAGAATGGGCAACACGATGTTGCTCGCCACCGTTGTTTCGGCTAAAGAAGCCGAGGAAGGGACCGACTTCATGCCCCTTCAAGTTGAATACAAGGAGAAATACTCTGCCTATGGCCGCTATCCCGGCGGTTTCACCAAACGCGAAGGCCGCGCTAACGACTACGAGATTTTGACCGCGCGCCTCGTTGACCGCGTACTCCGCCCGCTGTTCCCCTCTAACTATCACGCCAACACCTTTGTGAACATACTGATGTTCTCGAGCGACGGCGTTGACCAGCCCGATGCGCTGGCAGGCCTCGCTGCCTCGGCCGCCATCGCCGTGAGCGATGTGCCCATCGAGGACTATATTTCCGAGGTGCGTGTAGCACGCATCAATGGCGAATTCGTCATCAACCCCACCTTCGAGCAAATGAAGGAAGCTGACATGGACTTAATGGTAGGTGCAACTTACGATAACATCATGATGGTCGAGGGCGAAATGGACGAAGTTCAGGAAGAAGACCTGATTGCCGCCCTCAAGGCCGCTCACGACGCTATCAAACCCATGTGCCTCATCCAGAAAGAGATGGCACAAGAACTGGGCATCGTCAAGCGCGAATATTGCCACGAGATGGACGACGAGGAACTCAAGGCACGTCTGCGCGAGGAGTGCTATCCCAAGTGCTACGAGATTGCCAAGGCCGGCAATGCCGACAAGCACTGGCGCAACGACTCGTTTGACCAAATTTATAACGACTTCCTTGAGACCATTCCCGAAGAGGAGCGCGAGGAGAAGACCTTGATGGCCGCTCGCTACTTCCACGATGTGCAGCGCGATGCCGTGCGTCGTTGCATCCTCGATGAGCACGTGCGCCTGGACGGTCGCAAGACCACCGACATCCGTCCCATCACCTGCTGGCCCGACTACTTGCCCTACCCCCACGGTTCGGCTGTGTTCACCCGTGGCGAGACACAGGCGCTGGCAACCTGCACACTGGGCACCAAGGACGACGAGAAACTCGTTGACAACGTGCTGGAGCGCTACGATGAGCGCTTCCTGCTCCACTATAACTTCCCGCCCTTCTCAACCGGCGAGGCCAAGGCTCCCCGTGGCGTGAGCCGTCGCGAGATTGGTCACGGCCACCTGGCATGGCGCGCCCTGAAGCGCATGCTTCCCACCGAGGACTTCCCCTACACCGTGCGCATCGTGAGCGACATCCTTGAGTCTAACGGCTCATCGTCAATGGCTACTGTGTGCGCCGGCTGCATGGCACTGCTCGACGCCGGCGTGAAGCTCAAGAAACCCGTGGCCGGTATCGCTATGGGTCTCATCACCGACGAGGGTAATGTGAAGCACGCTGTGCTGAGCGACATCCTGGGCGACGAAGACCACCTGGGCGACATGGACTTCAAGGTGACAGGTACTAAAGACGGTATCACCGCCACTCAAATGGATATCAAGTGCGACGGTCTGCCCTACGAGGTACTCGAGCAGGCTCTGAACCAGGCTAAAGAAGGCCGCCTCCACATCCTCAACCTCATCAACGAGGCCATTCCCGAACCTCGTGCCGACTACAAGCCTCATGTGCCTCGCATCGTGAGCATGACCGTCGACAAAGAGTTCATCGGTGCCATCATTGGCAAGGGTGGCGAGGTGATTCAAGGCATTCAGGAAGAGACCGGTGCCAGCGTCTCGATTGACGAGATTGACGGCAAGGGCGAAATCCAGATTAGCGCTGCCAACGTTGACTCTATTCAGGCTGCCGTTGACCGCATCAAGGCCATCATCGCAGTGCCCGAAGAGGGACAAATCTACACCGGTACCGTGCGCTCCATCCTGGAGTTCGGTGCATTCGTTGAGTTTATGCCCGGCCGCGACGGTCTGCTGCACATCAGCGAGATTAGTTGGGACCGACTCGAGAACATGGAAGCCAGCGGCCTGAAAGAGGGCGACGAAGTGACCGTGAAGCTCATCGAGATCGACAAGAAGACCGGCAAGTTCCGCCTGTCAATGCGCGCCCTGCAAGAAAAGCCCGAGGGCTATCAGGAGCGCCGCAACGGTGGTAACCGTGGCAATGGTGGCGGCAATCGCAACAGTGGCGGTAACAACCGCGGACCCCGTCGCAACAACAACGGCGACCGTCGCCCACCGCGCAACAACGGACCCCGTCGCGACAACCGCAACGACCAGGACTACGAAGGATAACTTCATAATCCCAATTCAGTTAGAGTAATCCCCACTAACATAAAACTCCCGAAGCCCCCCGGCCCGGGAGTTTTTTTGCTTTTTACCAAAGGCAGGTTTTATAGCCCCCTAGTATTTCTAACCATTCTAGTATTACTAGTTCCTCTAGTACTACTATATATTTTAGAAAATCTAGAATTCCTAAAAAATTATACGGTGGGGAGGGCGATGCCGTCGAGTTGGCGGTAGAGGTTGAGGGCGTAGATGTCGGTCATGGCGCTGATGTGGTCGAGCACCGCTTGAATCTTCTCGAAGAGCGTGGGGGCATGGACGTCATATTGCTGCGGGAACTTGTTGAGCAACAGTTGCGAATAGTTGCGCTCGGGGTGTAGCACGGCATCGATGAGTTTCTCAAGCAGCAGATTGATGATGCGGCTGCCGGCCAGGTCCACATCCACCACATAACCGGCGCGGTAGAGTTTCTCGTAGGCCAGTTCGCTGCAGCGGCGGTATCCCTCGGTGGCAAGCGGTGACACATGGTCGATGAGCGACCCGTGGAAAGTGCCGTCAAGAATCTCTTGCTCATGCGCCACAAAGGTAGCGGCGCACTCC
The DNA here is from genome assembly GCA_946412245.1 of uncultured Bacteroidales bacterium. Taxonomy (GTDB): domain Bacteria; phylum Bacteroidota; class Bacteroidia; order Bacteroidales; family Muribaculaceae; genus Sodaliphilus. The sequence continues at coordinate 45,041 of CAMKGM010000002.1, read as the reverse complement.
TGCACCAGTTGGCCCACCACGCACGAGCGCAGATACACGATTTTCTCGTTCGGGTCGGCCACGCTATCCATCATGCGGTGCATGTGTTGCTTGCGGTCGTCGTTGAAGAAGGCGGTGAGCACATTGATAGTCTCTTCAGTACTGATAATCTTGAGTTTGTGACCGTCTTCAATGTCCATCACCTGATAGCAAATGTCGTCGGCCGCTTCTACCAGATACACCAGCGGATGTCGGCAGTAGCGGGCATCGCCCAGCGCGATGAGCCCCAACTGAGCGGCGATGCGCTCAAAGGCTTCGCGCTCGGTGGTAAAGAAACCGAACTTGCCCTTCTCGCCGGCATAACTTGAGGAATAAGGGTACTTGACAATGGCAGCCAGGGTGCTGTAGGTCATGGCGAAGCCACCGGGTCGGCGGCCGTTGAACGGATGCACCAGCGTGCGCAGACTATTGGCATTGCCCTCAAAGTGCGTCAAGTCGGCCCACTGCTCAGGCGTGAGCGAGTCTTTGAGCACCTGCCCTGCCCCTTCGCTGAAGTAGGCCCCGATGGTTTTCTCGCCCGAGTGGCCGAATGGCGGGTTGCCCAGGTCATGCGCCAAACAGGCCGCTGCCACAATCTCGCCCATGTCGCGCAGTTTCTTGCGCCAGGGCTCAGCGGCATATTTTGGGTAGAGCCGCTCCAGCACCTCGTTGGCCAGCGACTTGCCCACGCAACTCACTTCGAGGCTGTGCGTGAGTCGATTGTGCACAAAGATGCTACCCGGCAAGGGAAACACCTGCGTCTTATTTTGCAGGCGGCGGAACGGTGACGAAAACACCAGTCGGTCATAGTCGCGCTCAAAGTCGCTACGCACACCGGTTCGCTCGTTGTGACGGTCCTCGAGTCCATAGCGCTTGTCGCATATCAGTTGGTTCCAATTCATGCTCATGAGTCATTGAGATTTAGTAGTGCAAAGATAGGAATATTACTACAAAAAGTAAAATTACAGTAGTTTTTTATAAAAAGGTGTCATATTTTTAGAAAAATTTATTATATTTGTGCGTGCGATTATGCTCGTCTGTAAAAACGCTCTTTATAACTACAACCTCATGACTGAAATTAAAACCAAACATATTACTAACTTTAAAAATTTATTGAGCATGAAGAAATTTACCTATTCATGGATGCGCGGCATTCTTGTCGCGGTGTGCCTCATGGCCGTACCGCTAGCTTTTGCCGCAAACATCACCGTCAATGGTATCAACTACACTACGGCAACGGGTCAGAAGGCTACCGTCGCCAAGTACACCATCGACAAGACCGTCACACCCTACGACACGCTTTACTATGAGGGCGACATCGTTATTCCCGAAGTCATCACCTACGAAGGTGTCGATTACACTGTGGTGGCAACGGCAGCCAACTCGTTTCTTGACTGCAAGAACCTCACCTCGCTCGTCTTGCCCAACACCTGTGTGACCATTGGGCGCAACTCGTTCAAGGGGTGCACGTCGCTCAAGGTGAGCCCCATTCCCGAAACCGTGACCAGCGTGGGCAATGGTGCCCTTAATGGTTGCTCGGGACTTGAGGAGGTTACCGTATCGTCGGGCTGGGGAAAGATTATTTCTGAACAACTTTCAGGTTGCCCCTTGAAGAAGATGTTTTTCGTTGGCACCGAACCGGTTGAAATCAACATTGAAGCGTTCGGCAAGACAGCTGAAGCGTTACTTGCGCCCAAAAGTATGGAAGAAATCTACTTTGGTTGCAACATCAATTCAAGCAACTATGAAAACAACAAGCAACCGTTCCACAACTTCACCGCACTGAAGAAGGTGACCTTTGGCGAGAATGCCACGACCATCAACAACACCATGTTCCAGGGTTGTACCGCCTTGACACAAGTGGTGTTTGAAAATGGCAACCAGGTTAACGCCATCAACGCTTACGCCTTCCAGAACTGTACTTCACTGCCAAGTTTCGCTTTCCCCGCCGGTGTAACCACCGTGGAGAATAGTGTGTTCCAGGGTTGCTCAAGTCTGGCTACGGTTACGCTGAGTCCTGCCACCACCAGCATCGGTGTTTCTTCATTCTACAACACCGGCCTGACCGGCATCAGTCTGCCATCAACCGTCACATCAATTGGCGCGACAGCATTTACCAACAGCAATCTTACCGGCACGATCACCTTCCCCGAGGGTCTCACCGGCATTGGTAGTCAAGCTTTTGCCAACACCCGTCTGTCAGGTATCTCGCTGCCCTCAACAGTGACCTCGATTGGCACAGCCGCTTTCGCTCCCATTCCGAATTTGGCAAGCATTACGCTGGCCGGCGGCAACACTGCCTTCAAACTCACCAACGGCGTGCTGACCAACATGGCCGGAACTCGCCTATTGGTCACTGCTCACCGTGGCAACATAGGCAACACCTACAGCGATGCAACGGTTGAGACCATAGACAACTACGGCTTGGCCTACGCTCCGTTCGAGACTGTCACACTGCCCGCGCTCAACAAGATTGGCGACTATGGTTTTGCCTTCAGCGCCATCAGAGACTTCAACCTGGGCAGTAACGTGAATGTGGGCCTGAACATCTTTAACGGTTCTGACCTTGAGACACTGGTCATTGCCAATGGTCGCAACGAGATTCCGCAAGGTCTCGCCGCCGACTGCATCAACCTCATCTCGGTGACCCTGCCCACCACAGCCACCAACATGATGAGAAACTGCTTCGCCGGCTGCACCGAGCTCGAAGAAATGGAGATTCCCGTCAATGTAAACTACATGGAACCCGGTTCAGTGCCTACCACCATCCAGAGTCTGCGCGTGCTCAATCCTGCAGTGCCCGTCTTGGCTCCCGGCGTGTTCACTGCCGATCAGAGCGGCGTTACCTGCGAAGTGGCTACAAGTTCAGTGAGCGACTATGAGGCCGCCAACCAGTGGAGTTACCTCGACATTGTGGGCGATGCCACCATTCCCACCGCCGGTATGTCACTGGGATGCCCCACAGGTCTCTACTTCGCCACCACCGACGGCAAACTCATGTATCGTGACGAGGACGGCAATATCATCGACACCGAATTCAACGCAGGCGCACATGCCTTCACGCTGTCGAACTACAAGAACCGTATCTACGTGGCCGATGCGGGAGAACGTTTCAACTATCAGGATCCCAACCAACCGCTGGGCGACGGCCAGCTCTTCTATGTAAACAAGACCAACGACATATTCTATCGTGTAACCGTGCTCAACAATGTGGGCTATGCACCCAGTGAAGACCCCTTCACCATGTACATTGACCCCACTGAGAATATGATTTACATCAGCGACCGCAACGTGGGTATCCACGAAATGAGCGCCGATGCTGTGGGTCTGTATGGCTCTCAGCCCTTCTTCATGCAGAACCAGTGGCTCCCATTCTACAATGATTATATCTCTTGGGGCTCAATCACCGGTGGTTTCACTCGCGACAGCCAGGGTGTTTACTGGATGTCGAAGAAATTCAATGGCCTTGGCATTATCCGATTCAGGAAAACTGACATCTATAGCGACGGCAATATAACCGGAAAGCCCTATAACTTTGGCAAACTCTTTGCCGACGACATCATCAAAACCTTCTACCTCGACGAGAAGAACGGCTACCTCTGGATGCACGTCATGAAGGACCACAACGGATGCGTGCCCGGTATCTACCGCATCGCTCTCAGCACTATCGCTGCCGAAGACGCCGCTAACGCTGCCAACCTGCAATCTGGCTGGACCAGCAACATCAAGATTGCCGACTGCCAACTCATCGACGACAGTCCTATACGCTCCAGCAACTCCTCAAACGAAGCCAGCGGTGAAATCGACTGCATCGCACAAATCTATGGTGACGGCGAGAACATCTATTGGGGCTACATTGCACCCGTTGACGATGACCACGCCATTGCGGGCAGCACTCCGCTTGACATCAGCAACCCGCTGCACCACTCGGGCATCAAGACCTGCAAGGCCGCTGACGCTAATCCTACAGTAACCTTTGCAGTTCCCGACGTTGAGGCTTTCGGTATTACCGGTGCCACCTTCATTCCTGAGACTACCATCGTTCCCGGCGATGCCAATGGCGATGGCAATGTGACCGTGCTCGACGTGACCGCTGTTATCAACTACGTCCTGGGCAAGAACCCCACTCCGTTTGTGTTCGATAACGCCGACGTGAACGGCGACGGCAATGTGACCGTGCTCGATGTCACTGCAATCATCAACATCATCTTGAACAACTGATGCTCAAAAGGATGAGCGGATTTCGCTCGAAATGAGTGATTTACACTCAACGCAAGCGATTTACACTCAGCACGAGCGGCTTGCCGCATAAACAAAAAAAGACCCTGCGCCACTTGGACGCAGGGTCTTTATTCAACATCGGTGCTATCACCGATTATTACTCAATTCTGTCAATAGACCGAAAAGGTTGACCTTTCGGACTGATTATTAGCCCCTAATTGGGTTAAAGTTTCTCAAACTCCTCAAGAATGCGAGTTGCCACGGCCTGCATCTCCTCGGCGGGAAACTCCTTCTTGTTGCTGAAGTCCATGTCGCGCTCCTTGTTGATGGGCACCAGATGGATGTGGGCATGAGGCACTTCAAGGCCGATGACCGCCACGCCGATGCGCCGGCACGGCACGGCTGCTTTGAGCGCGGTCGCCACCTTCTTGGCAAACGCCCACAGTCCCGCGTACTGCTCATCGTTGATGTCGAAGATGTAGTTCACTTCCTGCTTGGGAATAACCAGGGTGTGCCCGAAGGCAAGGGGATTGATGTCGAGGAAGGCATAGTAGTGCTCACTCTCGGCACACTTGTAGCTGGGAATCTCGCCGGCGGCGATTTTTGAAAAGATGGTTGCCATGATCGTGTGATATATAGTGAATTAAATTTCGATTTTCATAATCTCAAATTTCATCACACCGGCCGGAGCGGTAACCTCCACCACATCGCCCACCTTGTGTCCCATCAGCCCCTTGGCAATGGGGGTAGCGACTGAGATTTTGTTCTCGCGCAGATTGGCCTCGGTCTCGGTAACGATGGTATAAGTCATCGTTGCCTTGTTCTTCAGGTTCTTAATGGTGACGCGGTTAAGCAGTTGCACTTCGTCGGTCTGGAGATTGCTCTCGTCAATGATGCGGGCATTTGCCACCAGATTCTTGAGTTCGGCAATCTTGGCCTCAAGCATACCCTGTCGCTCCTTAGCGGCATCATACTCGGCGTTCTCCGACAAGTCACCTTTCTCGCGGGCTTCGACAATGGCACGCACCACTTCGGGGCGCTCTTCATTCTCCAAGCGCGCCAGTTCTTTCATCTTCTTGTCATAGCCCTCTTTGGTCATGTAAGTTATAGCCATGATAAATACTTGTTTTTTTTCGTTAGCAAAAAATTTGAAGAATCTCAGTTGACGTGAGATTCCCCATAGTGTTTCTTAAATGATTTTACATGACAAAAGTACACATTATTTTTGTTCCCAAAAAGAATTAGGAGTTGAAAATGTGTTTTTTTCAATTTTATTAACGCTTAGTGGCGCTTCCACATTTTACGGATGCTCCACAGGGCCACCAACACACTCAAGGCGGTAACAATCAGCGCTATTAGCCACCAGCCGCTTTCCATAAAAATCACCATGAGAGCCGCCACCAGTAGCGCCGCCGCAATAGGCAGGAAACAATTTAGAGCCAACTTGAGGCCAAACACGCGGTAGTAGACCACCGCTACAATTAGCGTGTAAATAAAATACCATGCTACATACGAAGCACCCAAGCCCGTCAGCCCCCACAGGTTGTAGCCGACGATGTTCAAGGCAAGGCCTGTGACAGCGCTGAGCGTCTCGGTGATAAGGTAAATTTTACCGGCCCCTTTAGCCAGGAATACAAAGGCGATGCACCACGAGAGGGTGCGCAGCACGGTGCCCGCCATGCCTAATGAAATGAAGGTGACAACGACGCGGAAATCTTCAGTATAGAGCAAATCCACAATTTGGGTGCGGAGCAAGATGAACATAGCCACCACCGGCATCATCACCATCATGGAGATGTTAATCTCTTGCGAAACAAAAGCCTTGAGACGCATCTTGCTGCCGGCGACACGAGCCAAGCGCGGATAGTACTCCATGGCCAGGGCGGCCAGCACCAGACCGACGTATTTGTTGACCAGCGTGTAACCGGCTTGATAGAAACCCACCTCGCCGGTGCCTGCCCGCAGGTTGAGCCAGGCGTTGAAAATATAGGCAGCAAGCATGGTCACAAAGTTGCCCAGCGTCATGTAGATGCCCAGACGCACGAAACCCTTGCCCAGTGCGACAGTCTCGCGGTTCGAGATGCGAGCGGGAGGATAATCCTTGTTCTTGAACAAGAATGCAAAGAATGCGCAACTTGCGGCATAAGCCACAATTGACGGCACCACACTATCGAGTCGCAGGAAATAGAACAGCGGCACTGAGATTGCTAAACCGCTGATGGTGCCATACATGGTGACGCGCGCCAGGCGACGCAACTTGGTCAGCCCCTGAAACACGGCATACTCGCCATTGGTCAACGCCATGAGCAACACCGCCGCGCTCAACGCGACAAAGCCCCAAATGTGATTGCTGTCGCCAAAAGTGACCTTGCTGAGCAAGGGCGCGAACGCCATGGTGAGCAAGGCACCGGCAAGCCCCAACCACAGCGACCATCGACGCACTACGGTGATAATGCGCCCAATGAGCGGCTCATCGTGCTGACTGACCGCCTGCGACACGTCGCGCACACTGCTCTGGCGTATGCTCAAATTGGTCCCAGTGTTAATCATCTCCAGCGCTTGATTGAAGAGGCCGAACAGGCCCATTCCCACTTCGCCCATCCACAACGCCACCAACTTGGTGCGAATGATGGAGCAAATCACACCCACGACCTGGACTCCGCCAAAGAGCCCCATGGCCTTCATGACCCGTTGTGTGATGTTGTTGCCGGAGGCTGCCATAATTAAAGTGTCAACTGATAAGTGTTATAGACCACTCCGCGGCCACCCAAGCGCGACTTCTGCTGCAGGAGACCCTCGTTCAGATAGCGACCGTGGTTCTCGTTAGAGATTCCGAAGTCGAAGTATCGCTTGCCTGCCGCTCTCGCCTGCTCAATGAGGTCGCTGAACAGTAGCGCGAGTGCCTTAAGTTCGCGGCCTTGAGCCGACGACGCTATATACTGGCAGTGAGCCACCGTCGCGGTTTGGAACAGCACCACACCCGCCAGCAACTCGCCTCGAAGCATTGCCGTGTGCAGGGTGATGTTTTCAGGAAATCGGTTGTGAAGCAAAGTTATCTCTTCAAGGCTATGCACCGGTTTCGCGCCGTGATGCTCCTGAAGCACCTGCTCAAGCAGCGGCCAATAGGTGGCAAAGTCATCGGTCACGCCGGTGGTGATTCCCAGCCGACGCGCGCGGTTGGCATTGCTCTTGTTTCCACGATCAAACGGCAGGGCATCGCGCAAGTCAATCACCGTGGAGATGTTACTCTCAGTCAGTACCGCTCCGTGCCGGAAAAGGGCATAGAGGTCTTCATCGGCAGGATAGGAATGATATATATAAGGTATGGGTTTATAAACCAACTGCGTGAACCCGTTGTCACGCATCCAGCGACAGGCGGCATCCATCACGCGCAGCATCACGGTGGCGTCGAAGTGCTTGCACTGCGTGAGCCAGCCGCCATAAGTGAGACCCCGGTGAGAGTAAAGCACGTCACCGACAGCATTAGCGGGCAGCAAAGCCACCACCTTGTCATCGTCTTTTGCCACGAGCGAACAGTCGCTGAACCGGTCGCTGTGATAGTCCATAAAACGCCGGTCGTGCAAGAAGGTGGCATTGTGGCTTTGGGCCACAAAGTCGTTCCATAAAGAGGATTCGGCCGGCTGATATCGGTTAATCTCTATCATATCTACGAGTTAATTAGAACCGAGCATTCTCAGCAGACTGCTACCCTTCATGCGTTCGTAGTTCTTGGGCAACGATGTGTCGATGTTCACCGACTCGTTCCACTTGAGATCCTTGAATTCGAGGCTCAGGGTGGCCCGAGCGCCGCTGATAACTGTCGACACCTTGAGCGCATGCGGCACATTGCCGGCCACGGTGGTTTTCACATTGCTGTAGTTCACAGTGTACTTGTCGTCTTTGCCTCCGGCATCGGCAGGCATGACGGTGGCACTCAAAATCTTATAGGCCTTGTCGAACACAAATTCATAGTCAAAGTCATCTTCCTGCTGCTCAGGAGCGAGCACCATCTTTTCGCCATTCATCTTTAAGGTAAAACCGGATGCCAGCGCGTTGCTGTAGGTACCCTTGCCCAGCATGAATGCTCGGCCCAAAAAGATGTCCTGAACGGTACTCACATCGGCCGGAATGCCGTTAGTGAGCAGACTCACATTCTCACACAGGTAACGCTTGTGTATCTTGTCGACTACAATCAGGGTGTCCCCCTTGATGACCAGTTTCGCCACCTCCATGATGCCCATGGGCCGCACTGAGATGTAAATGCTCTTGCCGCGCTCCATCTTCATGCTCATAGACGAGGAGAGACTCTTGGCACCACCTACCGTTATGGAACCGCCGGTCTGCAGCGTGCGCCAGGAGCCAAACGTGTTGGCTATCATGGACTTTTGCACTGAATAGTCAACCTGCGCGGGTTTTGTATTGCTGGTTGTGGTTGTGGTGTCGACAACGGCTTTCTTGGAGCCGCAAGCCGCCAGCATGAGAGCGGCTGTGAGAATCATTGCCAATTGCTTCATTGCGTGAATGTGTTGTCTATTCTTCATAGTAAGTTCTGTCGTTAAATTTGCGCATAAGCAGTTCGTTCGACTCATCGAGTTCCAACGCCTTTTGCCACTGCTCCACCGCCTTGTCGGTCTGTTCGTCGAAGAAGAGGATGTCGCCATAATGTTCCAGCACCTCGGCACTGGGCGAATCCAGGTTATTGAGCGCCGACTCAATGTAGAAGAGCGCCATTTTGTAGTCTTTTTTCTTGAAGAACACCCAAGCGTAGGTGTCGAGGAAGGTGGCGTTGCCGGGCGAGGACTTGACGGTGATGGCACTCATGCGCTCGGCACGGTCCAGGTTCTCGCCGCGTTGTGCCAGATAGTAGGCGTAGTTATTCAAGATTCCGGTGTTGCCGGGATAGAGTTTGAGAGCCTGCTCGTAGCAACCTACCGCCTGAACGGTGTCGCCCATAGCGGCATACACATCGCCCTTACCGCCCAGCAGGTCGCTGTGCAGTTCCACGTCGGTAGTGTCAATGACGGTGAGTGCCCGGTCGTAGGTTGCAATGGCGCGGTCATACTCTTTCATTTGATAATAAGCGGGGGCTATGTAGCGGTAGAGTTCCACGCTGTCGGGGTTCAAGGCCAGTGCACGCTCGGCTGCCTCAATGGCCTTGGGGTAGTTTTCGCCCATAATATTGATGACCATGAGCCGGTGCCATGAGTTGGCGTCGGTGGCATCCAGGTCCAGGGCATACTCCAACTGCTCGGCAGCGCCCTTGTAGTCTTTCCTCGCCACAAGATATTCGCTGTACAGGGAGCGAATGTCAGGTTCGTGCGGATGCTGGTCGAGCATCACCTGAAAGAGGTTCTGCACACGATTCGTGGAGTCATTGGCCATGAGTTGGTTGCGAATGTAACCCACCAGCACATGGAGTTTGCTTTCCACCTCCAGGTCGTTACTCATGAGCGCCTGATAGATTTGCTTGTCATAGTTAGCCGAGTCACCCACCTCGTTGTAGTACTGCGCTTTGGCAAGATAGGTGCTGCCATTATCCGGTTCATATTCCTGTGCCAGGTTCAAGTAGTGGAGGGCACTGTCGGGCTGAGCGAACAGGTGCATCATGTTGGCCATAGCAATGTTATACTCGGCACTGCGTGGAGCTGTGGCGAGCAAGGAGCGCATCTCGTTGAGTGCGCCCAGCGTGTCGTTCATCGACTGATAGGCCATCACCTTGCGCGCCGAGAGCATCACCGAGCGCCCTTCCTGCATCTGCAAGGTGTCATAGACGGCGATACCCTTAGCATAGTCGCCCGTGCGAATGTAGCCGTCGGCAAGACGCAACTTGATTTCGGGGTTATTGGGATTTTTCTGCGCCAATATCTTCATGACACGCAAACCCTCCTGAACCTTACCTACCGCCATGTTAGCGTCGCTATAGACCATGAGTTCGTAAGTGTCATTAGGATGAGCATCAACGTGCTGTCGCATAAGCGAGAGTGCCTCTGTCACCTGCGACTTCTTGGCATCATGCATCATGAGCATACCATAGCCCAAATAGAAGGAAACTGCGGTGTTTTCAGGGTCAAGCGAGTGAGCGTAGCGCGTCAGGTCGTAGAAAGCGGCTGAGTTGCCCTGCTGTTTTTGGTTCTCGGCTTCAAGGAACACATACTCGGCCTTGCGGCGGTCGGCATTGGTCACACGGCTACTCCCCTTCTTGCCGGCTGCCATAGAGAGGACGGCGAGCAACAAGCAACCCGTGATTACAATTCTTGAAGTGAGCATATAGTTCATCTTTGTCTTCATTATGTTGCTGTGAATGCGATTATTTAGTACCCGTGTGGCCAAAACCGCCGGCACCGCGCTCGGTCTCGTCAAGGGTTTCAACGGATTCCCACTCTACGGTCTCGTGACGTGCCACCACCATTTGGCAAATGCGCTCGCCATTCTCAATCACCTGAGGCTCAGCGTTCAAGTTTACCAGAATCACGCCCACCTCGCCACGATAGTCGGCATCGATGGTTCCCGGCGTGTTGAGCACGGTGAGGCCACGTTTGAGTGCGAGTCCGCTACGCGGCCTGATTTGGCATTCGTAGCCTACGGGCAACTCAATATACACGCCTGTGGGAATCAGTCGGCGCTCCAGCGGTTGCAGCGTGACCGGTTCATTGAGACTTGCTCTCAAGTCCATACCCGCACTCTGCGATGTGCTATAGGATGGCAGCGGATTGTTGCTGCGATTCACGATTTTCACTTTGAGTTTGTTCATATTTCAAATAATAGTTATTTATAATTTAATAAACGCAAAAGTTGGGCAAAAATTGCCCTCACCGGCGTAAAAGTAGCGTTTTTTATTGCTTGAACTTGCGAAATTACGAAATTCTTACCTATTTCTGCGTTTTTTTTAATATTTTTGTACTTTAATTGTTTCATAACTACCATCCCGCCCCATGACAGAAATCGAGAAAATGATGTCGGGTAAACTTTATGATGCCACCGACAACCGCGAATTGCTGGACTTGCTTGACGCTACTGCCGACAAGTGCTACGACTACAATCGCCTGCGCCCCGGTCAGCACGTCGAGCGCCAAGCCATGCTACGCGAGATTTTGGGGTCTATGGGCGAGCGGTGCAAGGTGGTACCGCCTTTCTTCTGCGACTACGGATTCAATATCCACGTGGGCGAGGATTTTTTTGCCAACACTAATTTGGTCATTCTCGACGAGGCACGCGTTACCTTTGGCGACCACGTGTTCATAGCCCCGAATTGCGCTTTCTACACCGCCGGTCATCCGCTTGATGTGGAGCAACGCAACGCGGGATTGCAATATTCACTGCCCATCACCGTGGGCAACAATGTGTGGTTTGGGGGCAATGTGTGTGTGATGCCTGGCGTGACCATTGGTGACAACACGGTTATTGCCGGTGGCAGCGTTGTGGTGCATGACATTCCCGCCGGTGTGCTGGCTGCAGGCAATCCTTGCCGCGTAGTTCGCCCCATCACCGAGGCCGACAAACTGAAATATCAATACCTTAAACCTTGAAAAACATCATGAAAAGTATCTTAAAGAAAATCAAGATTCCGTTGCTCCCCCGCATTATCATCGCCATAGTGCTGGGCATTACGTTTGGGCAGTTACTTCCCCTTGGGGCAGTGCGCATCTTTGCTACATTCAACAGCATCTTCAGCAACCTGCTCACATTCTTGATTCCGCTCATCATCGTGGGACTGGTCACCCCTGCCATTGCCGACATAGGCAAGAGTGCGGGCCGATTGCTACTCGCCACCGTACTCATTGCTTATGGTGACTCGGTGCTATCAGGATTCTTCTCCTATTTCACCAGCACCGCCATTTTTCCATCGCTCATCGCGCCCACTGATTCAGTGGCAACCATAGGCGAAGCTGCCAGCGTGGAACCCTATTTCACCATCAACATCCCGGCCATGATTGATGTGATGTCGGCACTCATCTTCGCCTTCCTCACCGGTTTGGGCATTGCCTACTTGGGTGCGAAAACACTGAAACAGGCGGCCAATGAGTTTGAGAAAATCATCGCCAAAACCATTTCATCGGTCATCATACCGATGCTCCCGCTATACATCTTCGGCATCTTCTTGATGATGAGCCACAGCGGACAGGCTTACCAAATTCTGAAGACCTTCATTTCCATCATAGGCATCATCTTTGCCATGCACGTGGTGCTACTCATTGTTCAGTATGTTATCGCAGGCATGATTACACGCCGCAACCCGTTCAAGCTGTTGTGGAAAATGCTACCCGCCTACTTCACCGCGCTGGGTACCTCGTCGAGCGCTGCCACCATTCCCGTCACGCTCAACAGTTGCAAGAACAACGGCGTGACCGGCGGCATAGCCGGATTTGTGGTACCGCTGTGCGCCACCATACATTTGTCGGGCAGTGCCATGAAGATTACCGCCTGCGCCGTGGCATTGATGCTCATGCAAGGCATGCCCTTTGATGTGGGCATGTTCACCGGTTTCATCTTGATGCTGGGCATCATGATGGTAGCGGCCCCCGGGGTGCCCGGCGGGGCCATTATGGCGGCACTGGGGGTGCTGCAAAGCATTCTGGGCTTTAATGCCGACCAGCAAGCACTCATGATTGCACTCTACATCACAATGGACAGCTTCGGCACCGCCTGCAATGTGACCGGCGATGGTGCCATTGCTCTAATCATCGACAAATTCTTCAAGCGGCAAACCATTACTCCACAAGACGAGGAGATTCTTGAAGGTCTCTCCGACACACAAGACGTCAACCTCAACAACATCAAACGCAACTACAACCAACAATAATAATAATTTAAAATTCCATCTCTTATGAAATTCAAAACTTTCTACACACTTATTCTGGCCGCTCTCTGCCTCATGCCGCTCTCAGGCTTTGGCCAGAATCCCGCGCGATTCAGCGCCGAGGCCAAGGCCGAAACACAGTCAAGAGCCTTAATGGGCAACATTGGCGATGTGAACCAAGACGGCAACGTCAACGTCATGGACGTAACACAGCTCATCAACATCATCCTGGGGCAATCAGAAGCAGCTAGCGTTTATGGCTTTTTAACTGCCGACATCAACGGCGATGGTAATACCAACGTCTTGGACGTAACACAACTCATCAACATCATTCTGGGTAATGGTGTCTCGCAAGAGGCTTTCAACAGCTTTGTCAACCGCGTGTTCACATCGATGCAAGTGGCGCATTGGACCACCACCGGAAACACACACCAGTGCTTCGGCATCAGTGCCTACAACCTCACTGCCGAGGTCATGGGCGACGACATGATTATGGCTGCACAAGGCTCGGGGTGGTTCTATTACGATGCCTCTTATAACGTCAAAAACCGTTACACCAGCACCACTTGGCGTCCTTATGACCTCTGGAACTTCTATTACACCCTCATCGGTAACGCCAACTATCTGATTCAAATCATGCCCGAAGCCCCCGTCGACAACGCGCAAAAGAACTACCTCCTCGGCCAGGCTCACGCCCTGAGAGCTTATTCCTACTTCATGCTCTCACAGTGGTTCGCACGCACTTATAAGGGACATGAAAACGAACCCTGCGTACCCATCTTCGATGGACTGTTCTTCGACATCAACAAGTCTACCGGCGCACCTCGAAGCACCGTCGCTCAAATCTATGCCTACATCTTGAACGATATCGCACAAGCTCAATCCCTGCTACAGGGCACCACACAACAGAGCCCCAACCACTTCAGCTATGCCACTCTTCTGGGCATCAAGGCTCGCGTAGCACTGGTCATGGAAGACTGGGCTACTGCCGAGGCTGCTGCCGAAGCCGCTATTGCCGCCAGTGGAAAACGTATTGCCTCTGTCGGCGAGTTCGACGGGCTGAACAATGTCAACGCGCCTAACGTAATGTGGGGAGCCGTCATCAACGAAGAAACTCCCGAACAATTCCTGCCTTTTTACGCCGGACTCTTTGGACACATGGACACCGAAGCCAAGTATGGCGCTTATGGCCAATACGCGCCAAAACACATCACGCGAGCACTCTATAACAAGATGGCCGACACCGACACACGCCGGGCTTGGTGGGACACCGAATCATACTATACTCAAAATTACGACTGCGGATACGTCCAGCGCAAAATGCGCTTCTCTAACCCCGACACTTGCTTTGGCGACTACGTTTGGATGCGTGTCGAGGAAATGTACCTCACAGCGGCCGAGGCTGAGTGCATGCAAAGCAAAAACAGCGAGGCCACATTGCACCTGCTCACGCTCATGAGCAAGCGCGACCCCAACTACACATGCGGCAAAACCGGCACATCGCTGGGTGCCACCACCAATGTCTTCACCGGTTCGCTGCGCGAAGAAATCATACTCCAGCGTCGAATCGAACTTTGGGGCGAAGCCGGACGTGTTTTCGACATCAAACGTTTGCACCAAGGCTTTGTTCGCACTGAAGAAGAAGGCTGGCCTCTTAACCTTTGCCTGTCTGACCGACCCACCGATAACCCCGAAAACTATATGTGGGTACTCACCATCCCCAAGGTCGAGTTCGACGCCAACCCCAACCTCAATATCGAAACCGACCAGAACCCGCTCGAAGACGAGTAAATCTTCCCCCTTAAACACATGATTTCAAAAAAATTTCCCAAAATATTTGGAATTGCCGAAATTGGTAACTACCTTTGTCGGCGAAATCAGTGCTTGGTTTCGACATTAGGATGAAAATTAGGTTCTATTCTGATGAAATATATATGTTTTTATAGATTGTAGATTTTAAGGAGCCAACGCTGCGAAGCGCAGGCTCTTTAATTTTTTATTCAAGTTTCCAAGTAAATATTGCCCGATAAACAAGGGGGGTCGCCGCCGGCTACGGTATTGTTGGTCAACATCTCATCCATCAAGCTCGCATGAAGTCGGCAGGGTTCAATTTTGGGGTGAGCGGATTATCAATAGCCACTTTTATGGCAATGCCGCGCGACATAACAATGTCGTCATGCTTGCCCGTAATTGCGCCGTAACTGCCGCCGCTCTTGAACTCAAACCAACTGAATTCGTCAATCGCCTCAACGTCGTGCTCAATGAACAGGCGGTCGCGAATCCAAGATATGAGTGTGAACACCACATCGTTTTTTGATTCGCGATTAGTGTGGAATCCGGGTTTTTGATTCTTTCTTTTATACAGATTAGCGTAACGCTGTTGCAGCATCCCCAGAATGCCTTTTGAAGAAGCGCCTTCATTCTTCTCGCGGTCAGCCGTGTTGCTCTCGACCACGAGCAGTGCGTTGTCGTAGTAGGCAGCGAGTTGCGCCGCCTTCCATGCCAGCCGGTCGTGATCAATGTGCCCTCGCCATTGCGCCACCACTTCAGGTTTCTCGGCAGGGTCTTCCTTGCGGTCGAGCACAGTGATGACTGAGAAATCGGCTTTATCGGTACGACCGCCAATGTCGACGGCTACGATGTAACGCGACTTGTAAGGAGACTTGACGGGATAGGCCCAAATCTTGAGATTCTTGGAGTCACTGGCGTTTGTGTTGATATTGCGCAGAGTGTTAGGCGGATTGGAAATAATATCGCCCCAATAGACGGGTGGACGGCAATCGCGACGCATGGCATCGAGGCTATTGAGATCAAAGACGCAACTGCCCGTCGTGGCAAAGGCCTCAATGTCGGTCGTGGGGAATTCAGCCATCATGAGGTGATGACCGGAATAGGCGCGACGCTTGGCGTGATACCAATTAATCATCTCCAGCGTGCAGCCATGCTCTTCCCAGAGATTCCGTTCATACTCGTCGAGCGACTGCCAGAGCTCAAGCGGGTCGGTAACCGGACGGCGATAAATCTCGATTTCGTGCCAGGGAACGAAGACAGGTTGCTTGTCACTGCGCCCTTGCACGGCATTCATCCACTCATTGTGAAAAAACTGCCCCACTCCGTTGGCAGTTGACTCCATGACCACCATAGAAAGGTCGCCCAGCAAGATGGTACCGTCAACGGAGCGAATGATGTCGAACGGGTCGTGATGCGGGCTCTGCGGCCAGAATGCCACCTCGCTCAGGTGCGCCATGGCCACATCATAACCACGCACGGCATCCTCGCTATAGGCTGAGCCCATGATCACGAGGCAATCGCGAGGCTCAATGAGTTGAGTTTGGCTACTGCCCTCGAAGTTGCGAAACTTGAACGGTTTCCCTTCCTCAAGATACTCTTTAGGGTAATAGCGTAGCAACTTGGAATACATGCCCTTGATGGCGGCCGAGGTGTTGCGTTTATGGCCGCAAATGAGGCTGTTCCAGTTCTTGCGCAGCACAATTTGAATCCAAGCCATGTACATGAGCACAAGCGTAGACCCGCCCCACTGGCGTGCTTTGAGCAGAATGAGGCGAATGCCGTCGCCCTGCTTTCGTTGCCGTTCAATCTCAGCAAGCACGCGCCGCTGCGGGGCATTGAGCACAAGTTTGACATTCCGGCCGGTGACCTTGTGACGCACAGTGGCACAAGTGGCGCACCAGAACTCAAAGTCGTAACGCAGACGCGCCTTGTTAAATTGAATCTTGTCATGAGCCACATCGGGCGATTCGGCGGCAAGCATCTCTACAGGAACAAAGACTTGCCCCAGCCCATCGACAGTAACTGATTTGCGCTCGCCACATGCCCCAATTCCGATAATGGGATCGTAAGGCGTGATGAGCGCTTGATTGCGACGCCGATTCTCCTCCAGGAGTTGTTCAGCGGTGTATTGAGAGTGACTATTTGTGTTTTCCATACCGCAAAAGTAGCGGCCGACGCGGCATCGCGCCAATATGAAAAACACATAATACAGATTGACCTAAATGGGTCGTTAGGTCGAAAAGGGATTAAGGCGCAGCCGTTGCCGGAGCGGCTGAAGGTGCGGAGGCAGGGTGTTTGGCAGAGTTCTTGACCGGCCAGCGGTCGCGCATGAGCGGCAGTGTGTAGTAGACACTGAACCCGAAGGCAAACTTACGGTCGCGCTTGCCGAATCCGGGCACAAACCATGGGTCGGAGTTGGTGTTTTTTTTGTAAGTAAACACTCCCTGATACTTCACCTGCCAGCCGGCCGAGATGTTGCGCCACACATGCACGCGCATACCTGCGACAAGACTCCCCCAGAGGGCGTGCGAACTCTCGCCCTTGATTGTGGGGCTAAGGTGCTCGTTCCAATAGCCATTATGATAATTAATGTCGGTAATGTCATACTTGAAGAACGAGAATCCCAGTCTGAGTCCTAAAAAGAACTGATATTTAGGATCGTTCTTGAAAAGGAAATTATAGTTGGCACCAATGCGCATGAATGGCGAGAGTTTTCCCTTGTAGGTAAAGTTCATGTCATCAGGGTTGTTGTTAGCCCAGCCCAGTCCGAGTTCAACGACAGGCTGCAATCGGTTCCACATATTGAGCGTAGCGCTGAAGTCAAGAGCGGCATAACGCTGGCCGAAAGCCATGAGCAGAGGGTCGAGAATGTTAACCCCGAACGAGACATCGGTGAGTTTCGGGTAACGCGGATACACACGTCGCAACGAGTCCTTGCGCAGCTCCTCCAGTGCCGAGAGCGTGTCGCCCATGACATAGCGCTCAATGACCTTGTCGTCGGTACCCTTGGCGGGTGTGAGCGTGGTGTTGGTCGATGGCTTGACGGGGGTCACATGGCGTTTGTCGGGCTGAGCGTTCTGCGCCAAAACGTTGCCGGCAGTCAAGAGAAATAATATGAATAGAAGCCTGATTTTCATTGTGAGGCAGGATATTGCTAAAAATAGAGTTTGATGGTTACCTTGTCTTCATTATTAATCACTTGATAAGGCAAAGCGATGGAATCAATGAGATGATCAGTAACGTCGTAGCCACTGATGTTGAACAAATACATCACACCGCATTCCGACGAATGAAAATACGGCACCGCCTCATAGCGCAGGGTGAGCGTGTCGGGCGGAAGTTCATCGTCATGAAAATCGAAGACAAATGTTGACGACCCGGCGCTCGCCTGCAAGGGCAGATAGACCTGGTTCACGGTAGTGTTGTCAACGAGGCAAGAGTCGCCGGGAGCGCCGATGCCCCTGATGGTGACGGGACCTATAGAACCCGCCGCTCCTGTGTCATAGTCATAGAATGCCGCGAGCGGAATGCTACTGCTGTTGCCTATGCATCCGCTGTCGCTGCACGCCGCCACGACAACAGGGAGCATGAGCATCAAGAGTTGCGCGAGTTTATGATTCAGAGTCTTGAGCATGAGGGTCGATGATTTCTTCAGAAATTTCATAATGGTTGCGATCGGGCGAGTGGCGAATGATGAGTTCGCCCAAGAATCCCGCGAGAAACAGCAGGGTGCCCAGTATCATCGAGGTGAGAGCGAGGTAGAAGTAGGGAGAGTCAGTCACCAGCCTATAGGAGTGGCCGCTATACATATTGTAGAGTTTCAAGGCTCCCACAATGATTACAGCGATAAAGCCCAGGATGAACATGATGCTGCCCAGCAAACCGAAGAAGTGCATGGGTTTCTTGCCGAACTTGGTTTGGAACCAGAGTGTGAGCAGGTCGAGATAGCCATTGACAAAGCGGTCAAGTCCGAACTTTGTGGTGCCATACTTGCGCGCCTGGTGCTGCACCACCTTCTCGCCGATGCGGTTGAAACCGGCATTCTTAGCCAAATAAGGGATGTAGCGATGCATGTCGCCATAGACCTCAATGTGCTTAACCACCTCGCGGCGATAGGCCTTGAGGCCGCAGTTGAAGTCGTGCAGATTCTTGATGCCGCTCACACGGCGTGCCGTGGCATTGAAGAGCTTGGTGGGAATGGTCTTGCTCTTGGGGTCGTAGCGTTTCTTCTTCCAACCGCTCACCAGGTCGTAGCCCTCCTCTGTAATCATCTTGTACAGCGCGGGAATCTCGTCGGGACTGTCTTGCAGGTCGGCATCCATGGTGATGACCACATCGCCTTGCACACGGCTGAAACCCGTGTTCAGCGCGGGCGACTTACCATAGTTGCGACGGAATCGCACGCCCTTAACACAGGGGTTGGCCTCGTGCAACTGACTGATGACCTCCCATGAGCGGTCGGTGCTGCCATCGTCAATCATGAGCACCTCGTAGGTGAAATGGTTCTCGTTCATCACGCGCTCAATCCACTGTACGAGTTCCGGCAGCGACTCGGCTTCGTTATATAAGGGGATTACAATGCTCAGGTTCATAATTAGTATATCTTGATTGATTTAATTTCGGTTATTGCTTTGGGGTTTGATTTTGACAGAGCGCACCACCAGCGTCACAATCGCGCTGAGCAGTGAGCCCAGGAAAGAGGTGAGCCAGAACATCTGGAACAGGAACTCGATGGTGCTGGGCAGCAGGCCGTTGTCTATGGCCTTAGTGAGCACATCGACCATCTCAGAGGCGGCCGGCACCTTCTTATACTGGTCAATGACCATCTGCGCCATGTCGTAGAAGAAGTCGGGTCGCAACCATTGCAGCAGCGCATAGGTCACCGCCGTGCAAATGAGGGAACCATAGATGAAGGTGAGAATGCCAATCATCCATAGCGATGAAAAGTCGGTGGTGCCATTGTCGCTCACATAACGCGCGCGTAACAGTCGGTAAACAAGAAAAGGCGTACCCAGGAGCAATGTAAGGACAAAGATAGACAAAAACGGCACGCGGTCGCTAAACACCATAGCCACCGACATTACCGACAGAAAGGCTCCCATGGGGAGACCACACCGCGCGGCATACTTGAATATGCTCTCTCGCTTTTCAGTCATTTACAGGGCAAAATTAGTGCAAATATGTTGCAATCGCAACATATTCGAGGAAATTTCACCACCTAATTTCACCTGACGCGCGCCGCGCAACGATTGTCAATCGTTATCGGGGCGATTCTCCATGGCCTTGATTAGGTCCACGTTGAGCTGCTCAATGTCGCTGAGTTGAATGGCGTCGTTGCTGTCGCCGGGGGTGTACCACGGCTGTGCCGTGAAATACTGTTGCAGGTCGGGGGCCGTGAAAATGTAGCCGTGACGGGCCCAAATCTCGTTGCGCATGAGTCGCAGCGTAGCCTTGTCGAAGTGGGCGATGAGCGTGGGCGACAACAACTGAGAGGACGCGAAGGGCCATATACCCACACCAAATGGAGACCGGGTGCGCGTGAGCGCGGTGACGTTGTCGTCGGGTATGAACGATTCCTCGTCGGTGTTGAACATACCGTGCCAGAGGTCAATGCCTTCGGGCGTGATGTGCACCTGATAGGTGGTGCCGGCAGGTGTTGTGATTACGTTAGATGGGATGTCGTATTCCTCTAAGATGTGATAGGGCTTGAGGTCGGACTCACCCGGCCCGCTGAATAGCCCTTGCTCGGTGAAGGTGAAAGCGCGGTTACGGGTGTCGCGATACTGGCCAGCCAGCAGCGTGTGCATGTCGGCGACCATGGCCTTATACAGGTCGCCATCGAAGGCATAGAGCACGGTATTCAAGGCGCCCTTGCCGTCATAGAACATGAGCACCTGCTTGCCCGCTACGGTATTGAGTGTCACACGATTGCCCGGGCGCAACAAGTATGACACATTCATTGAATACTCATCGCCCGGCACATTCTCGGCAAGAGTGTATTCACCCGCCTTGGTTGTGGTCTTGAGTGCAAACTGGGAGCCGCCCTCGTGCAAAGAACCGCCCACGAAGTGGATGGTACCGTCGCGATCAATGGCATTGGCATGATAGAAGGTGAAACCATCGTGCCAGAAGGTGCCTTTTTGCACCTTTTGGGCCTGCATGGCCAGAGTTGTGACCATGAGCATGGCGATAATTAGAGATATGCGTTTCATAATGAGATGATTTAATTCTTGTGTTAGACATTAAAACACAGTGTGAGTTTAATACTGAATGTAGTGATAATCGTTCTGGATGCAGATGAACTGGTCGCCTATCTCGCGCAAAATCATGGTCGAGTAACTCTCGGCACCATAGCGCATCACATAGAGTTCGAGACCGGCATCGGTGCCCATCATGCAGTGGATGCTGGGTGCAATGCTAAAGTAGTCACCTTCGTCATCGACGTGCCACACCGACTGGTGAGCATCGGCGCCCTCGCCATTGAGTTCGGCATAATTGTCCCACGACGATACCAGTTCGCCCTCGGCAAAGCACACCACGCAACCCAGCGCCACTCCTCTTTGGTCCTCAAACTGGATGGCATAGAACATGCGCTCGTTAATCTCGCAGCCGGCAATCCACCTGATTTCCTTGATGGGGCGACCTTCGTAACGGTCGGAGATTTGTTTCAGCATATATTCGTTGCCCAGGCCCACAATCTGCTCGGGTTCTTTCCAGCGGCTGAATTGCAGGGGGTTATGGGTGCGCAAGAACGACTCCTTCACCACCACGGGGCAGGCCTCATCGCTCTGGTAGCCACGGAACATCTTCTTGGTGAAACTTGGGTCATTGAGTTTGTAGGCATAGCGATACAGGTCGTTGTCATAACCCATGTCGGCCGTAAAACTGACCTTACCCACATGGGGTTTGAAAATCATGTGGTTATAGGAACGGGCATCTGAAACGCCATCTTCGCAAAGCGCCACAAACTTGTTGGCGGCAATGTCGGGTTCCACGAACATGGGACGCTCGCGCAAGGTGATGTCGGACTTCGCAGGCAAATATCGACCCACCATGTTGAACTGTTCCCAGCCCATTTCGTCGGGATCATAGGGTTTGCCGCTACGGGCCCGCTTCAAGAAGGCCATGGCGCTGCCGGGCGAGAATTCATCCTCGTTCACAGTCATGTAGCGAGTTATTGTATTGCCATCCATGTCAGTCTCGTCAATCTGGATGAACGGTGCCTTGACCGAACTGCTGTTTTCAATAAGGTAATACTCTGTCACGAACGCACCTGTTCCGGCACTTCCGCCCACGCTGACAAGATTGCCCTTAATAGCAATGCGCATGCGATAGTTCTCGTGCGTGACGATTTGCGGCTTGCCATTCTTGAAGGTGAACAAAGCCCCCTCGTCACCACCGCCGTCACGCACCCACAACTCATACTTACCGTCGCCGTCTATGTCCAGCAACTGATATAAGTCAGGACGATACGACAGCGGTTTCTCAAAGTAGGGGTCATGCTTCATCGCGTCTTGAATGATTTCGATGTTTTGAGCCACATAGGTGAGTTCCACAGGAGGAGCGTCCTGTGCTTGGATGCCCGACGCGCAAAATAGTGCAACGCCGGTCAGTAACAGTAAGTTGGGTTTCATAAGCAATGACTTGTTGTGTGTTAATATTTGTTAATAGCTAAAATTTATCAACGTTCTCACACCAAAATTAGTAAAAAAAGCTCATCAAGCAAAATTTTGGCGTGCAAATTAAGATAAATGCCACAAAAAAATAAAAAAGGCTGGCAAATTGCCCAAAAGTTACAGATTGTAAGCGCGGAAGGGGGTAAACACCCATTTTCCACCCCCTCATATAGTCAAAAAAAGCGTGGCAAGAGCAGTAATAACACACATTTTGCTATTTTTTACACAAAGTAAAAAATCCTCACTATCAGCCAATGAGCAAAAAAAACGCAATGATGAAATATTTTTTAATTATTAAAATTTGTTATTTAAGCGAAAAGTGTCTACCTTTACGCGCTCTTATGGAGTACATGAGATAACCAATAGCAACTAATTTGAATGTAATTATTAACCTTTTTATAAGATGAAAAAGTTATTTTCCGTATTAAGTTTGTCCTTGCTGCCGCTATTGATGCAGGCAAGCGAGGCCGATCTGGTGATGCCCGAAGGCTTCGCGTCGAGCAGTTCGGCGAAGATTCTTTACTGGGGATTCCTTGTAGTAGTGCTCGGATTGCTGTTTGGATACTGGCAATTCGCACGAGTTAAGAAACTGAAAGCACATAGCTCAATGCTTGAGATTGGTAATGTGATATTCAAGACCTGCTCTACCTATCTTAAGCAACAAGGTAAATTCTTGGGAATCCTATTCCTGTTCATCGGTGCTGCTATCGCGCTCTACTTCGGTGTGCTCTCAAGCATGCCCATCGGGTCGGTAATACTCATTCTGGCATGGACGGTGATTGGTATTATGGGATCGTATGCCGTGGCATGGTTTGGTGTTCGCATGAACACGCTGGCCAATTCGCGCATGGCTTTCGCCTCGCTGCGTCGCCGCCCGCTCGACCTGCTTAACATTCCGCTGTCGGCCGGTATGAGCATCGGCGTGCTGCTCATTTGCGTTGAGCTGTTGCTGATGCTCGTCATCCTGCTGTTCATGCCCGCCCACCTCGCAGGCAGCTGCTTCATCGGCTTCGCCATCGGTGAGTCGCTGGGTGCCAGCGCGCTACGCATTGCCGGTGGTATCTTCACCAAGATTGCCGACATCGGTAGCGACCTGATGAAGGTGGTGTTCAAGATTGGCGAGGACGACCCGCGCAACCCCGGTGTGATTGCCGACTGCACGGGCGACAACGCCGGTGACTCAATTGGCCCCACTGCCGACGGTTTTGAGACCTACGGCGTTACGGGTGTGGCACTTGTGTCGTTCATTCTGCTTGCTATCCCCGACCCGAACATTCAAATCAAACTGCTCGTTTGGATTTTCGTGATGCGCATTTTGGGTGTGGTCACTTCAGTACTCTCCTATTATATTAATGGTGCGCTGTCGAAATCGAAATACAGCAAGTCCGACGACCTTGACTTTGAGAAACCGCTCACCAGCCTGGTGTGGATCACTTCTATTCTGTCAATTATCGGCACATTTGCTGCCAGCTACTTCTTGCTGAACGATCTGGGCAACAATTGGTGGCTCGGTTTGGCAACCATCATCAGTTGCGGCACACTGGGTGCAGCGCTCATTCCCGAGATTACCAAGTTGTTCACTTCGCCCACTTCAATCCACGTGCGAGAAGTGGTAGAGACTTCGAAACAAGGCGGTGCTTCGCTCAACATCCTTTCAGGACTTGTTTCAGGTAACTTTGGCGGTTTCTGGACCGGCTTCATCTTCTTCCTGCTCATGTTCATTGCCTATGTGGCATCGGCACAGTTTGGCATGGAAGGACTGCTGGGACAATACTTCTCAATCTTCGCATTCGGCCTGGTGGCCTTCGGTATGCTGGGCATGGGTCCTGTGACCATCGCTGTCGACAGCTATGGTCCCGTGACCGACAACGCACAATCGGTTTATGAGCTTTCGCTCATCGAAGACGATATCGACAAAGCCAAGAGCGAGATTGAAAGCGAATTTGACTTTACCCCCGACTTTGAGAAAGCTAAATATTATCTGGAGGCCAACGATGGCGCCGGCAACACCTTCAAGGCTACGGCCAAGCCGGTGCTCATCGGAACTGCAGTAGCAGGTGCCACCACCATGATTTTCTCACTCATCCTCATGATTCAGAAGACGCTGGGCGTTGATCCTGCCGGCATCCTGAATCTGCTGAATCCCTACTCAATTCTGGGCTTCATCCTGGGTGGTTGCGTGGTGTTCTGGTTCACCGGCTCGAGTATGCAGGCTGTTACCACCGGTGCCAACCGTGCCGTGGAGTTCATCAAAGGCAATATCAAACTCGATGCCAATGCGCCCAAGAAAGCCGACATCAGCAAGAGCCAGGAAGTGGTGAAAATTTGTACCGAGTATGCCCAGAAGGGTATGATTAACATCTTCATCGCCATCTTCTGCTTCGCACTGGGCTTCGCTTGCCTGTCGTCGCCCAGCGGCATTGGCGGCAACGACGCCGTTTGCCTCTTTGTGAGCTACCTCATCTCAATTGCCGTGTTCGGCCTGTTCCAGGCTGTGTTCATGGCTAATGCCGGCGGTGCTTGGGACAATGCCAAGAAAGTGGTCGAGGTCGACCTCAAGGCTAAGGGCACCGAGTTGCACGATGCTAGCGTGGTGGGCGACACCGTGGGCGATCCCTTCAAGGATACCAGCTCAGTGGCACTGAACCCCATCATCAAGTTCACCACACTGTTTGGTGTGCTGGCTATGGAGATTGCCATCAGCGACAACTTCAAGGACATTGCTCCCTACTTCGGCATTTTCTTCGTGCTCGTGGCGCTCTACTTCGTCTATCGTTCATTCTACAAGATGAAGTCAAAATAAAGCCCAACCTTAAATCCCCTATTTGGTTCATCTGAATGTGGGGATAAACAGCTTTTTCCAAGGGGGTGCACCAGTGATGGCGCACCCCCTTTTTTTTACATTCGCCACTAATGAAAAAACACCTTGATTGATTTGTCCATAAAAAATCCGATGACCCGGAAAAGGTTGACTGAAGTTTTGGAACAGTCTTTGTAGTTGACTGAAGTTTTGGAACAGTCCGCTGACCGAATCTTCGCCTGCTTGATGATAGATGCCTAACCTAACTCGGTCATTGGGTTTAGGGCGAGAAAAAACTTGGTGGAGCGAAGATTATTTCGTAAGTTTGCAGTAACCAATGAAGACAAACCGCCGAGATATGACCCCGGAGACAGCGCTGAACCGCGCTGCAGCTTTGTGCGCCCGTAGCGAACAGGCGGCAAGCGATGTACGCGGCAAGTTGCTCCGATGGGGTCTCACGCCGCAACAGGCTCAAGAGGTGATTGACCGACTCATTGATGGCGGATACCTGGACGATGAGCGCTATGCGCGCGCCTTTGTCAACGATAAATTCAAGTTCAATGGCTGGGGACGGCTCAAGATTTCGCACCAACTGCAAGCCAAGGGCATTGACCGCGCCATTATTGACGAGGCGTTGACGCGCATTGACGAGGCTGAATATCGTGAAACACTGCAGCGATTACTGCAAGCACGCGCACAGTCGACGGGCAACAAGGAACCCCAACAAGCCCGCGCCGCATTGCTTCGCTTCGCGGCCTCGCGCGGATTTGAGCCGCAAGAGTTTTTCCCGGCAGTCGACCATATCTTAAATGACATGGGCTATGAACAGGATTAAATCACTGCTGCGCGATGCCGCCGGCATTCTGCTACCGCAAGACTGCCCGGTGTGCGGCAAACCGCTTGACCGCGACGAGCACTTCGTGTGCCGCAAGTGCCTGATGGGTCTACCGCTCACCCACTACCACGAAATTGAGTTCAACCCCATGGAGCAACTGTTTGCCGGCACAATCCCCATTGAGCGCGCCGCGGCCTATTTCCACTACGAGAAAGGCAGCAACTACGCGTCCCTGCTTCATGACCTCAAATACCGCAACCGCCCGCAACTGGGCCGTTGGCTGGCCGCACGCGCCGCTACCCTCATGGAGCCCCACGGCATGTGGCAAGGCATTGATGTGATGATTCCCGTGCCGCTACACATCACCAAACTGGCCAAGCGAGGCTACAACCAGAGCCAATATATTGCTCGGGGCATTGCCGATGTCACCGGCATCGCCGTAAAACCGTGGCTCAAAGCTACCGAGGCACACGCGTCGCAGACCCACAAAGGACAACTCGCCCGCCTTGAAAACGCGCGAGGCATCTACCGCCCCACTCGCAACGCAGCACCGCTCGCACAGGCCGGTCATGTACTCATTGTTGACGATGTGGTCACAACCGGTGCCACACTGCTCTCCTGTGCGACAGCCCTGCTACACGACTACCCACAGCTCAAAATATCCTTCTTCACCCTCGCTGCGGCCCGCCTCGATTAGGAGCCGTATCAAACCACAGGAATCAGATGTTATTTTTCTTGCAAAAAGAACGCAAACTATTTCCTGTTGACAGATTATTTCGTAATTTTGCACTCAAACAATCCAATACTATACCAACATGAAACAACTTGACAGGCTACTTGCAAAAAAATTACTCAAAATCAGTGCGATAAAACTTCAACCGGACGCCCCCTTCGTTTGGGCTTCAGGGTGGAATTCACCCATCTACACCGACAACCGTGTGACGCTCTCCTACCCCGATGTGCGCAACTTCATCAAAATTGAATTGTCAAGGCTCATTGCCGAGAACTTTGGCGAAGCCCAGGTGGTGGCCGGTGTGGCAACCGGCGCTATCGCACAGGGCGCGTTGGTGGCCGACTCACTGGGACTGCCTTTCGTGTATGTGCGCTCCACACCTAAGGACCACGGACTGGAAAACCTCATTGAGGGCAACATCAACCCAGGCCAAAAGGTGGTGATTGTCGAGGACCTGGTGTCAACCGGCAAGAGCAGCCTCAAAGCCGCCGAGGCCGTGCGCAATGCCGGCGGTGAGGTGGTGGGCATGGTGGCCATTTTCACCTACGAGTTCCCCATTGCCACTCAGGCTTTCAAAGAAGCCGGCGTGCAACTGATCACCATCAGCAACTATAGCGCCATGATTCAGGCTGCCGTGGAAACCAACTATGTGAAACCGAGCGATGTGGAAGCCCTGGAGCAGTGGCGCGAAGACCCCGCTAACTGGACACCCGCCCGCCGCGTGGTTGACTGAAACAGGGCTAACACAACTCTTGTTTAACACCTCTACCGAAACATCACAATGGAAACCTACAAAAGCAATATCAACCGTATCAATTGCAACATAGGCATCGTGTTTGCCAAGTTGTCTAACCCCTCGCTCTTCAAGGAGCAAATCGAGAAAAACCTTGACCGCATGCCCGAAGAAGCCCGTGAGAACATGCGCAAAGTGAAGTTTGAGCCCGACGGCATCAGCGTTGAGTCGCCCATGGGACCACTCAAGATGGCCATTCAAGAAGTCGTTGAACCTAACAAAATCGTGTTTGGCGCAGCACAGTCGCCAGTCGCATTCAACCTCATCATCAACCTCACTGAGGTCGACGAGGAGAACACCGACAGCCAAACGCAACTGCAGCTCGACCTCCCCATCATGCTCCGCGCCATGGTAGGCGGCAAACTCAAGGATGCTGCTAATATGTTTGGCGAGATGCTCACCAAACTGCCCTACGCTGACCTCTAAATAGAACCATTTTTTCACTTTATATCCTTACCCTATGGCCCAACAACCATTTCAATCTGCAATCTCGTTAGGTCAAGACGGCAAGTACAGGTGGGTGTATGAGATGAATCTCTACACCAATCCTACCATACTCATACTTCTGGTCAAAATCTTCTTTTGGATTTTCTTTGGCTTGTGGGTATGCACCACGCTATTTGACTCGTGCGACACAGGACACTTCGCCGAATCGGCACTTAACAACGGCAAATTCATGGGAATCATCCTGTTAGTTTTCATGGTGTTAGTATTAATTGGCTACTATGTCTACGCCCTAATCAATGGGGGCAAGTATTGCGTTCTCTTCGAGATGGATCAGCAGGGTGTCATGCACAAGCAGATGCCCAAACAAGTCAAGAAATCGCAAATCATCAGTGCTCTCACCGTGATGGCGGGCATGATGAGCCGCAACCCGACAACCGTGGGTGTCGGCATCCTTTCGTCGGCAAGGTCTGAGATGTACTCGAGTTTCAACTCCGTCAAGTCGGTCAAGGCCAATCCCGGGAGACACGTCATCAAGGTGAACGAGACATTCGAGCACAACCAAGTTTACGCCGACGGCGCCGACTTTGACTTTGTGCTCAAATTCATTCTCGCACATGTGCCACCAAAAGTCAGCTCGGCCTACAAAGGTTACCGGCCCATAGCCTGAAGCTCAACGCCCGGCTGCAAACAAAAAATTTATTTGGTAGGTATTAAAAAAATATCTACCTTTGCACCCGGGTTAGTCCTACACGGCCAGCTCCCCATGAATCCCCCAGGTCTTGACCGAAGCAAGGGCAGTGGGTTGATGCGGCGCGATGTAGTTCGCTAACCCTTTTTTTGTGCCCACTCCTCTCCCCCAACCCACAGCTTATGCCTGCCCCCACTAATTTTCCGCTGAACCTAATTTTCCCTTGAACCATTAATTAATGAGCGCGCGCGAAGGCGCTGATGAGGGAGCCGAAAATTAGTTGTCAAGAGATGTTTTGGGGGCGGGAAAAAGAAAAGCGGAAACCGTGATTGGTTTCCGCCTGTCTTGGTGATCCGCGTGGGGCTCGAACCCACGACCCCAACATTAAAAGTGTTGTGCTCTACCTGCTGAGCTAGCGAATCTCCGTTAAAAAAGCGTTGCAAAGGTAGTGTCAATTTTGTTAACTACCAAATTTTTTGCAAACTTTTTTCTTTTTACGATTTTTGAGAGTGTTTTTTTTGCCCTCAAATCAGGCTTCAGCGGCCACAATCTTGCAAATCTCGACAATGGTCATCATCGCCTTTTCCATCGACTGCACTGCCACATACTCGTAGCGCCCGTGCATGTTCATGCCTCCGGCAAAAATATTGGGGCAAGGCAGACCCTTGAACGAGAGTTGAGCACCGTCAGTACCGCCGCGAATGGGCTGCACCTTGGGGGTGACACCGGCATTCTTCATGGCTTTCTCGGCCACCTCGATGATGTGCATCACAGGCTCGATTTTCTCGCGCATGTTGTAGTACTGGTCCTTAATTTCGGCAGTGGCGCAATCGGGGAACTCGGCATTGATTTTGTGCACCAGGTGCTCAATCTCGCGCTTGCGGCTCTCGAAGCGTGCGCGGTCATGGTCGCGAATAATGTAAGTGAGGGTAGTTTTCTCCACATTGCCCTCAATGCCTATCAGGTGGTAGAAGCCTTCGTAGCCCTCGGTGTGCTCCGGGGTCTCCCAGCGGGGGAGCATCGAGGCAAACTGATTGGCGACGCGAATGGAGTTAATCATCTTGTTCTTAGCTGCTCCGGGATGCACATTCAGCCCCTTGAAGGTGATGCGCGCCGACGCGGCGTTGAAGTTCTCATATTCAAGTTCGCCCACGGCACCGCCGTCCATGGTGTAGGCCCAGTCGGCTCCGAATTGCTCCACATTGAAGTGGTGAGCGCCCATACCGATTTCCTCGTCGGGGTTGAAGGCGATGCGAATGTCGCCATGCTCTATCTCGGGATGCTGCTGGAAATACTCCACTGCGCTGATAATCTCAGCGATGCCAGCTTTGTCGTCGGCGCCCAGCAGTGTTGTGCCGTCGGTGATAATCAGGTCCTGACCCACATGGTCGTTGAGTTCGGGGAACTGCTCGGGGTCAAGAATAACATTCTGCTCCTCGTTGAGGGTGATTGTGCCGCCATCGTAGTGCACTATGCGCGGGTTCACGTTGTGGCCGCTCATGTCGGGAGCCGTGTCAAGATGGGCAATGAATCCCAGGGTGGGAATCTTCTTGCTGCTGTTCGACGGCAGCGTGGCCATCAGATATCCGTTCTCGTCGAGCGTGATATTGCTCAGGCCCATATTCTGGAGTTCTTCACAAAGGCTCTTGGCAAAAGTCATCTGGCCAGGAGTTGAGGGAGTGAGGTTGGTGAGTTCGTCGCTCTGTGTGTCGAACTTCACATAGTTGATAAAGCGGTCAATCATTTTCATAGTTAAGTGATTATGTAGTGGTTTATTATTGTCAAAAAATGAAACTGCGAGCAGTCGTTTTAACAACGTAGGGCAAAGTTACTAATATTTTTTATATTTTTGCAGATGAAACCCTCATTTTATATGCATGCTGAGATGAAAAACATGAAGCGGTGGTGGAGTAGCAATCGCTGGAAGGTGGCATTGCTGCTTTGGGGCGCGGGCATGGCGGCAGCCGTGCTACTACTGCTATGCCGCGGGTGCGGCGACAACGAGGCGGCGCACAAGACGATGTCGCCTGCCCGGGTAACCGGCCTGCAAGAGGTCATAGCATCGGCCCATTTGAGCAACGAGCGGATTGCCTACTCGGGATTCATCGTGAACTTCAACGCCTCGCTTCACTTGCCCAACAGCGTGAGTTACACACTCACTCGCGAGCGGATGCAAGGCACGGCTGAACGTAGCGACCACTTCGAGGCCGACCCCACTGTGGCCGGCTGCGCTCAACCCGACGACTATGTGCTGAGCGGCTACGAGCGCGGACACATGGCTCCGGCGCACGACATGGCATGGAGCGAAGATGCCATGCGAGAGTCGTTCTTGATGACCAATGTGTGTCCGCAAGACAAACGCCTGAACCAGGGCGGCTGGGCTAAACTCGAAGAGAAGGTGCGCGAATGGACCGTGCGCGACAGCGTGCTGGTGGTGGTAACCGGGCCGGTGCCTGACACCGACATGGAGCGCTTGCCTACAAGCGGCGTGGCGGTGCCTCGACGATTCTACAAGGTGATTATCGCCCCATGCGCCCGGCCGGTGCGATGCGCAGCCTTTGTGTATCCTAACGGCTCATCGGGCGGCAAACTCAAGGACTACGCCGTGACGGTCGATGACGTCGAGCGCCTCACGGGCCTCGACTTCTTTTCTTCGCTCCCCGATGACATTGAGAATCAGGCCGAAGCGCGTTGCAACCTGCTGCAGTGGACTAACCGATGAAAAAATGGCACTGTTTTTGATAGAGAACACCCACAGATTAAATAAAGACTACTGAAAATGAAACGGACATTCATATTTATCTTGGTGGCTTTGCTGTTGGGTACGGCGGTGGCCGATGCCCGCAAGAACAAGCGCCGACAGCGCCGCAAGACTAAGGTTGAACGTGTGCAACGCAATCTGCAACCCGTGCCACTCATCTCGGGCAAGGCCCCGACGGCGGTCGCCAATTCATTGCTCTATGTAGCTGTGCCTAAGGGCGTAAGCAATGAGGTGATTAGCCGCGAGTCGATGACGGTATACTTCAATAAAGAACTGCGCATACCCAACTGCGTCATCTACGAACTCACCGAGACCGAGGTCACCATATCCGACAGCCCCGGCGCTGAGCGTCGCAAAAACTACGACTACGACAAGGACCCCGAGAGTCGCCATAGCCCTGAACGATGGTCCTATCGCGGCTCGGGCTACGATCGCGGACACATGGCACCCGCCATGGACATGAAGTGGAGTCCCGCGGCCATGCGGCAGTGTTTCTACATGACCAATATGTGTCCGCAAGACCATGACCTGAACGGCGGCGCATGGCGACTGCTCGAGGAGAAAATTCACCGCTGGGGCAAGCGCGACAAGCGCCTCATCATTGCCACAGGACCTATCATGGGCAAGTCAACGAAGCGCATCGGGCCCGATAACAATGTGGCAGTGCCCGAGGCGTTCTACAAGGTAGTGTACGCCCCCACGCAGGGCCGCGCCATCGGCTTCATCTACCCCAACGAACCGGTGAGTGGTTCGTTCAAGAAGCGTGCCGTGACCGTCGATGAGGTCGAGCGTCGCACAGGCCTCGACTTCTTCTCATCCCTCCCCGATAACGTCGAGGCCCCCCTCGAAAGCCACGCCGACCCCGACCACTGGACCCACTGAACAGTCAGTTGTCAGTCTCCAGTTATCAGTCTTCAGTTATCAGTTATCAGTCTTCAGTTTTCAGTTGTCAGTTGTCAATTGGGAAACATTTGGGATGGGTGGGAAAGCTGAATCTTTTGGGAAGGCTGGGAAGGTTGGGAAAACCGGGAAACTTGGGAAAATGTAGACTTGCATGGTGCATCGTTGTTGGGTCGCCACCTGTGACGACCGCAGTAGCGGGTTAGTAATCCTTTGTATTACAATAGAATAATCTCTTTTATTGTGGCGGTCGTCATGGATGACGACCGTACAAGGTGGAGGAGATGATTGTACCGCAGTCGTGGTTTATTGTACCACTTTCGATGTATTATCGTACTGCTGTCGTTCTGAATTGTACCGCATTCGTGGAAGCAAGAATTATCAAAGAGCGCTTTGCGCGGGTGCGCATGGGCAAAGATAAGTGCTAAACGAGGTGGATGAAATGCGAAACACACATAATTATATTGATTCGACATGAATCAAAACTGAAGATGGGCGTGAAAAAGAACTGGAAAAACCAGTGTTAAAATTTGTATTTTTCAAAAAAAGTGCCTATCTTTGTGGTGATTCAGTTCGACTCAAAGAAGGCTAACTGAGTTTAGACATAAGAATGGCGTTTACTTGACGTTTCGTGCTTGACGTTCTGAAATCTTGCAAGTTTCAAATTGTGGTCAAGAGCGAAGCAACGGTAGATGTACTATGTGGGATGTGATAAATTCCCATAGCCGTTATGAAGGTTGTGTGATAATCATATTCATGCGTGGGCTTCTGCGTTGCTCGTTTAACTACCAAGGGCAATGCAAGAGCCTCAGAACGTGGGACGAGTAACAAATACAGACTTCCACGCTTTTTTTGTCCCATTATTGTCCCATTTGGACTAATTGACCAACTATATTGAACTATGAATTTAATTGAAAAAATGAAAGAAAAGCTGATTGCTATGACATCAAAGCAAAAACTGATTGCTGGCGGAGTAATTGCGATAGCACTGGTGCTGTTAGTTTATTTCCTCATTTTCACAGGGTTCTCAATGGCCGATGTTGACAAGGCCTTCGCCAAAGGCGACAACGCCAAGGCGGTAGAAATGCTGAACAAGATGGTTGAACGTGGAGACACTGCCGCTTTTACACGTATCTATGACTGGTACAGTAAGCACAATGACAAAAGCGGCATTAGCCGTGTGCTCCGTGTCGCTGCTCAAAAGGAGATGCCAAAAGCAATGAATCTATTAGGCCAATTAATGTGGAAGCAGGACAGTGACTCGGCAAAATATTGGTTGAAAAAAGCCGCCGAAACTGAGATTCAACAATACATTTTCGAATATGCCGACTACTGTCGGGTGACAAAAGATCGGTCAGAATTTTTCAAATGGATGGAAAAAGCCGCCAAAGGCAAAGACAAGGAAATCGCGGGCAATGCCTACACCCACATTGGCATGGCATACACACTCAATGATAATGATGACGAGAAAGCTATCCCCTATCTAGAGAAAGGTGGCAAGTTGGGTAATAGCGATGCCCAACTCTATCTTGCGTCAATCTATCACGACACGAAAAAAGACGATGAGAAGTTTATATACTGGGCGACACAAGCAATGAATAACCCGAAATCAAGCAAAGAAAACAAGAACGATGCCTTGAGATACATCGCAAACAACTACATTGAAAAGAAGCAATTCAAGGATCTGGAACAATTAGTGGAAAAAGGTATCGCTAAAGGCATTCCACATGCACAATTCATCAAAGGTGTTTTCTATCTCACAGGCAATGAAGAGCTAGGTATTAAAGAAGACGATGATCAAGCGCGACAATGGTTCCTCAAAGCTGCCAATGAGGGTCACGATATGGCCGCTTATAATCTTGCTATGATGTCATATGAGGACAACAACATTGACGAGAGTTACAAATACATGGAAATGGCGGCAAAAAATGGTAACAAGAAGGCAGAAGAAATGCTTCAGGAGCTCAAAATCGTTTACCCTAGCGAACTGACAAACAAGGCCTACACCAGTGGATTCGGTAGTGGTAGTGGCACATATTATTTTGAGTCAGGAGGAAAAGTGACATACATCGGCCAACATGACTATGGTAAATGGGGGGTTACTATGCGTTGGTCGTACAATAAAGCCGCCCAATGCTATTTCGTTTCAGAGGTCTTGGCTCTTGATGGAACCTCTTACTCAGCATACGACTTCTTGGGTGAAAGGATTTATATTGAGCGTGATGGCGGTCGCCTCAAGATTAGCGGAATCTCTGGCATGAGCGGTTTATTTAGACGTTCAGAATAGTTATATTAAAAAACATTATTAATAACAAATATCCAAAATGAAAAAAAGTGGTTTATTTATTGCATTTTTGGCTTTTGCAGCCATCTTTTGCTCATGTAAAAAAGATGTGAATGGCAACAATTCTTCACAAGATGTAAAAGTTGAGGGCAACACATTTACAATTAATGGTGTTCCATTTGAAATGGTGGAAGTGGAAGGTGGGCAATTCATGATGGGCGACACCGTTGATATTAAACACCCCGTTACCCTGTCCAGTTACAAGATTGGAAAGACTGAAGTCACGCAAAAACTGTGGGAACTTGTTATGGGCAACAACCCTAGTAAAGAAATCGGTGCAGATTTACCCGTCCATAATGTAACTTGGGATGAGTGCCAAGAATTCATCTCCAAACTCAACGATATGACCGGTTATAAATTCCGCTTGCCCACCGAAGCCGAATGGGAATATGCCGCTCGAGGAGGCAAAAAGAGTAAAGGCTATGTTTTTGCGGGTAGTGACAGCATCAATGATGTCGCTTGGCATTTTAGAAACAGTAATGACATTCCTCATGCTGTGGCTAAAAAGGAACCGAATGAATTGGGCATTTACGACATGAGTGGCAACGTGAGGGAGTGGTGCAACGATTGGTTTGAGACATTTGGTGAAGAGCCTACGCCAGAAACCAATCCGCAAGGCCCAGCAAGTGGAATGAAACGTGTGGTTCGTGGTGGTTCGTGGGATGATGGTAGTTCTTTCATAACATGGTCATCAAAAGGCGACAGAGAAGTGGAGTTAAACACTTATTACAAAGATTTCTTTGTAAACAGTCGTAACGGTCGTGAACCTTATTCAAGTTTTATAAAAGACATTGGTTTCAGACTTGTTCTATCAGCTGATAAATAATGCTGGTGGTTTGATGAGCATAACTGTTGGTGACACTGAATGCTCAAGAATCGTTAGCCCTTGGCACAGTGGTGGCAGGGGCTAATTAAGTTTTTAATAATGGTTTTGCTATTCTAGTTGAAGGATTTTTTGTACTTTTACGCAAAACTAGAGCAATCGAGATGAAAAAGACATTGATACTGGCGTGTGTGGCACTACTCACCGCCACCACCGGCTGCAAGAACTGCTCGCGCGAGGAGGAACAGCAGTCGTCGCACCTGTTCTGGTCCGATAAACAGCAAAAGCTGCAGGAGTCGGGCGGCAACCTCATCGAGGTGAAGATGCCCGCCGGGGTTAGCAACCAGCGCATCGACTATGAGGCGATGACGGTTATTTTGCATTGTCGCGATGTACTTTTTGCCGCTTCGCGGGAAATCTAACAAATGCCAAGAACAAATCGGGCAATGATTATTGTACGAGACTGCGTCTCGCAATACATTGACATGATATAGAATGACACACTAGTGCGAAATAACAACTCGCACAAAGGGGCTGACACGCTAAGCCGTGCGATTAAGCGCACGGATTTTTGGACGGGCTGCGCCCTTAAAATTGGAACTGCGTTAAAAGACTGGATGGGGAGGGGTTATTTATTATTTGACGGTGATACAAGGCACAGCCTTGTACTGCAAGAACAACGGGTGGAACTTATTCATATTTCACAACGCCTACTCGAATTCCCTTGGATTTAGCTGATTTAATTAAAGAATTAGTCACTGTTGCTTCGTGGTCATTTATACCACTAAAAGCTATTACTGCATCTGCATTTTCGAGCATTTCCTCATTAGACACATAAGCTGCATTCTGTCCATATCTACCCCAATTAGCATTACAATACTCAATTAGTAGAGACCTGCTTTTTGCATACCGTTCTATTAGTTCTTTTGTATTCATAGATGTACCTGTTATAATTATGATAGCACATTCTTTCATCTTTTCGGATAGATAACGATCACATCTTTC
The DNA here is from genome assembly GCA_946412245.1 of uncultured Bacteroidales bacterium. Taxonomy (GTDB): domain Bacteria; phylum Bacteroidota; class Bacteroidia; order Bacteroidales; family Muribaculaceae; genus Sodaliphilus. Next base: position 8,409 of record CAMKGM010000002.1, on the reverse strand, counting down.
TTTAAACATTTTATAGTTTGAAAATGATTTACTACCAGCTATTATAACCCTAAAACCATTCTTAGATTTATTAATTGAAAAAACCTCTTCTACATAAACATCTCTATCATTCACCATCAATGAATAGCGTTCTTTTAGGTGGTAACTTCTACAAGTTTCCGCATAATTCATTTCTGGGAATTTTGGCGTACCATATTTCTTGCTTAATCGACAATAAGCATTGCGCTCGCACATTGTAGCATAATAGAATTCACATAAATTACATCTTCTCAAAAACTTATTTTTTGCCATCCAGCAAAGAGCATAAGATATATTGATTTCTCTGTAATTTGACAAATTTACCAGATTAAGCTCAATCAGAGAGTCTTTGAGAATTTTATGATCTGAATCAATACATTTTATTGTTGTAAGACAACTACCCACCCCTTTGTTAGGCATAATAAACCTGTACACATTCTTTTCCATAGGTTCTTTGAAGTTCTGCTTAAAATTGATGAATTTGATTCCCTTTTTTTTCTTGTCTTGAACATATGGTTCCCATGACTCTTTTATTATTTTTGTTTTCTCTATCTCTTTGATGTCTTGTTCATTATCAATAGGAATCTCTATAATCCTCAATCCTGAGTTAAGCTTATTCTCATCACAAGCATGAGACACAAATATTTCGATAAATACAGGAGGAATATTAGGTCTTTTAGAGTTGGTTAAAAGTAAGTCTGCAACAAATCCCTTATAACTGGTTTCTTCTGTGCAAGTATCATAGAACTCTTTAAGATTTATCTCAACGTCTTCTTCAACCTCACAATCTATGTGTCGAAGTTTACAATTACTGTTGTTACATGATTTTGTTGCAGAATATGAAATGAGAAACTTATCAGAATTGTCAAATTTTCTCTTAATCAATAATTTGCCAAGTTTGTGAAGATATGTCTCACCAGAACAATCAACTATTGATTTATGATAGAAATGAGCTCTGCGATGCTTGCTTCCTATAGCACGTGGAAGAAGAGTGCTCCCACAAGAGATACACTTAAAAGTGTGTGATTTACTTGATTCCCTATCATAATCATTGATAGAAACAAGCAAGCCGTTCTCATCATACGCATATTGATATTTAATTTCTGTCATAAAGATTTGCTAATCAAGATGTGAATATAAGTTCGTTTATTCCTATTTGTTTATATTGCTTGAAGGATTGATGCTCATCTGTTGCTCACAATCGAAAGGTGTTTGTGGTACAAAATCTATTCGCATGTTTAATGCACATGCAATTTTGTTGAGTATATCAACGCCAACAGAGAATTTACCTTGTTCAATGCGGCTCAAATTTCCAGCATCAATTCCGACTCTTTGCGCAAGTGTTTTTGCATCAATGCTTTGTTGATTTCTCAGTTCTTTAATACGACGACCTATGCGTTCACGCTCTTTGTCTCGATCATTCATGACCCAAATGAATGAATTCAGTCGATTACGATAGAAACCAGCAGCAATCGGTCCCCATATCACACTCTCATCACCTTTATAATATTTATCAAAAAGTCCTGTAACACATTTAGTGAAAAAACCATCCCATTGCTGGTCAATTTGATAATTCATGGAACTATTGAATCCCAAGATAAAGGTTTCTCCTTCTGATGTCTCAACTCGAACTTTTGTAGGGTCAAGGAACTCAACTAATGTTGACATTTTATTAAATCGTTTTTACCGTGGTGAACCCCACTTCAAGAATTATTTAGGAAATATTTCCTGCCACAAAAATATATATAATTGTTGAATACACCAATTAATTATTGTTATATTTAACAATTTTTACTTTTATGTTTTTAAATACGAGCTTTCAGAAGATGACTGATGTTGCAGAAAAACCAAATGAATACGAAGCAATTATGGGGGAATCTTTAAGGCGATAGGAAGAAAAAGATGAGGGGGATGACACATTATTGATTTGGTTTTCGTATATTTGCAAGATAAGAACTAGGAACTCTAGATGCTCTAGAAGAACTAGATGCTCTAGAAGAACTAGATGCTCTAGAAAAACTAGATGCTCTAGAAAAGCTAGAAAAATAACAACTAGAAAAAACACCAAGCAATGGATAGTAACAATACCATCAACCCAGTGAGTAACAATGCCAACAACCCCAGCACTCCAGCCAATAACCCAGTGAGCAACAAGACTAGCAGCGCCAGCATCTTGCGCCGTCAGGCCTTTTGGGAGGAGCTCTGGTTCTACCGCAAGGCCGTGACACTCTACTACCTAACAACGAACTTCACAAGCAGGTTTCTGCCCACCTATGGCGATCGCACTGTGGACCAGATGGTGCAGGCGGCTCGTTCGGGCAAGCAGAATATCATCGAGGGATCGGCCGACGGGGTGACATCGACCGAGATGGAAATCAAGCTACTCAATGTGGCGCGCTCCAGTTTGCAGGAATTGAGGGAGGACTATGTTGACTATCTCAATAACCATGGTTTACCATTGTGGAATGAAAACAACACGCGTTTCAAGGGCATGATACAATATTGCCGCACGCACAACGATGTGGCCGATTATGAACCGTTTTTCGGCATATGGACTGCCGAGGAAATGGCCAATGTGGCTTACACCTTGTGTCGCATGTGCGACAAGATGATGACTAGTTATCTCAAGGAACTGGAAAACCAGTTTGTGACCGAGGGCGGCATCAAAGAACGCATGACGGCTGCCCGCTTGGGATATCGCAACAACACCAAGCAACAACTCGAAGAAGCCAAACAAGAAATAGCAGAACTGAAACGCGAGATTGCGAGACTCAACCAAATCATTGCAAAACAGTCATAAACAAATAAAGGGGAGGAAAAGAAAAAGGTAGGGAGAGGTTACATTATTAAATTCGTTTTCGTATATTTGCAACATACTTGTTCAATGTTGTGTAAAGATTTGTAAGATGGAATTTGAACGGGGTTTTATCATGCAAAAGAATGTTTATGATTAAAAATAACATTTATATGAACAGAAATAAACCGATATTGATATTAAGTTTGATTTTATTGGCACATATATGTGTCAATGCTCAGATAGAAAGTAAAGACTGGTGTGGCAACATTGATGTTGAGTATTCATTTGGCCTTGTTGGTTATGCAAGCGATTATGGTTACATGTCAGCTGGTGTCGCAGCAAGTTATGGTTTACAAATTAATGGGCATTATTATGCTGGCGTTGGCATAAAACCGAATTATATTTTTGCAAGAGATGATTTTGATGGTTTTTTCTTGCCAATATATGGAGAATTTAAATATAAATCTTCAATAAATGATAGGCAATTTGGAGGATTTGGATTAGCAAGAGTAGGTTATAGTCCATTAGACAAACGAGGTATATATGCTCACATTGGAGGAGGTTTGAGCTATAAAAAGTGGGACTTTGGTCTTGGAGTGAGCTACCAGTTTGCTCAATTTAAAGAGAAGTATGACGATAGCGTTTCATATCTTGATTATAATATGGTATTTGCTACTCTATCAATAGGTTATAATTTTTAATTCTTAAGGGGTCTAGGCTGCTTGCGGCTTTTTGCGATGTGATGGTTTATGGGGGCATTTTTGGTGGGTCTCGATGGGATTAATTGTTGGGGACGCTGATTACAGGGGCTGGCGCCTCTGCCTGTTCGCTGATGCCCTAAATGGGGCTGGTAAGGTAGCGTCATTGCAGCCACCGGTCTAAACAATGCCGAAAATCTCAAAATGTTTGGCGGGGGTGGCGGCACCGGTGGGTGGGGCCTAGGTCGAGTGTGCGGGGTAAGACAATAGATTGACGAGAAAATGGTGGGGAAACAATTTTTTTGTACAAATATACCACAATTAAAAATATTTGTGGTAACTTTGTACCGTTTTTCAAAGATTAAAAATGAAAGAACAGAATTCGTTTATATCCTCTGCTATCGTAAAGGAGCAGGGCAGAACAGCCTATTACAAGATGCTGCAGCGTGTACGCCAAGGAGAGCTCGTACAGGTGCGCCGTGGCGTATATGCCAATATCGATCAGCTCAGTGGGAACATGATTGACATTAACGCCATTGTTCCCGACGGCATTCTGTGCCTGTGGTCGGCATGGAGCGTCCACCAGCTCACCACCTCTATGCCACAAGCTTTTCATGTTGCCATCAAGCGAAATAGAAAGGTGAGAGTTCCATCCTTTTCAAAAGTTGTGGTGCATCATTACACAGAGTCGATACTCAATATGGGTGTAACCAATATGGATATTGATGGTTTTAACATCAGACTGTATGATGTGGAGCGATGTGTATGCGATGCAGTGAAGTTTCGTAATAAGGTGGGCATAGATGTCTGTTCTGAAATCATAAACAATTATCTAGAACGTCACAACAGAAATCTAAGCAAGTTGATGGATTATGCCCGACAGTTGAGGGTGGCAAACATTCTTGAACAATATCTACAAGTGAAACTATGAATAAAGGTCAGACAACTAATTACGGAAAGTCAATACGCGGCAAATTGCTGAACATTTCCAAAAAAGAGAATATATTCTATCAGACAATCCTTACACGCTATTTTCAAGAACGTTTGCTGTACAGGATATCCCAAACAAGATATCGCAGCAATTTTTATCTGAAAGGCGGTGCACTCATGTATGCTTACGAGAAGTTTGCAGCTCGCCCGACCTTGGACATAGATTTTCTTGGCCACAACATCAGCAATGAAGAGGAGTCAATTGTTGCAGCCTTTAAAGAGATATGCTCCGTACCCTACGAGGAGGACGGCATTGCTTTTGACATAGACCACATTACAGCACTTATCATCACAGAGCTCAAGGATTATCATGGTATCCGTCTGAGCATACCTGTAAAGATGGACAGCATTTCACAGGTGTTGACAATGGACATCGGATTCGGTGATGTTGTCACGCCAGATCCCATTGATCTTGACTATCCTTTGCTTTTGGAGCATCTACCAGAAGTAAATATCTTGGCTTATTCGCTTGAAACGGTCATAGCAGAAAAGATGCATGCCATAGTCGACCTTGCAGACCAGAGTAGCCGCATGAAGGACTACTATGATCTGTATGGCATACTATCAAAAAGGAAATACAATAATGACATTCTTCAGGAAGCCATTGAGCGCACCTTTGAGAATAGACATACTTCGTATGATGCCAATACAATGCTCTTCCGCAAGGATTTTGCCAACAACCAACAGATGCAGACCAGATGGAACGCGTTCCTGCGCAAGATTACAAAAGATGAAGAACTGTCATTCCCGGTTGTTGTAACATACATACAGAATGTATTGAGGCCATATTGGGAGAATCTAGCACATGATTGACCTGCATACATATTATACTGCTCTACTATTTTTCTGTTTTGCTATTCTGGTTGGAGTATTTTTTGTACTTTTACGCAAAATTTAGAACTAACCACAATGAGACTATCAAGAATAATTGCCTGCGTGGCACTCGTGGCTCTGCTGGCCGGGTGCCGCAACAGCGCCTCTGACGGGCAGCAGGCGTCGTCAACATTCTATAACGCGGGCAACCGGCAACCGGCGACTGATGACCTAATGGAGGTAAAGATTCCGTCAGGGGTGAGCAACCGGCGCATTGACTATGAGGCGATGACGGTGTACTTCAACCCTAAATACCACATTCCCAATTGCGTGGCCTATGAACTGACCGCTACCGAGATTGCCCAAACCGACGCGCCCGACGCGCAAAAGCGCAACAACTACACCTTCAACGCCGACCCCAAGGTGAGCGGCTGCCCCGAATGGTGGGAGTACAAGGAGAGTTACTACGACCGCGGCCACATGGCACCTGCTATGGACATGCGCTGGAGCGCGAAAACCATGGAGCAGTGCTTCTATATGACCAACATTTGCCCGCAAGACCATGACCTGAACAACGGCGAGTGGCGCAAGATGGAGGAGGCCATTCACAGTTGGGCTCGCACTTACAAGCAGCTCTACATCATGACCGGCCCCGTGCTGCCCAAGAACAACATCGAGATGACCGGCAAGAATGGCGACATTGCCGTGCCACAGCAATTCTTCAAGGTGGTATATGCTCCGCAGCAGAACATGGCCATCGCCTTCCTCTTCGACAACGAGAATGCCACCACATCGTGGCGCAAGCACTCAACCACCATCGACGAGGTGGAACGACTGACGGGCATTGACTTCTTCAGTTCGCTGCCCGACACGACCGAGAATGCCGTGGAGGCGCAGAACCGGTTCTCGAAGTGGCCCTACCACCGCGATCGCGAGTTTAACGACGGCTACAACTACAATAATACCCGAAACCGTAAACGCACGCACTGATGAACGCTCTTGACCTGAACCAAGACACCATTGTGGCCGTGAGCACACCTCACGGCATGGGCGGCATCGCCGTGGTGCGTGTGAGTGGTCCCGACGCTTTGACCTTCGTCGAAAAACGCTGGCAAGGGGCATCGCTCAAGACCATGGCATCGCACACGGTCCACCTGGGCAAAATCATGGACTCGCAGGGCGAACTGCTCGACGAGGTGGTGCTGACGCTGTATCGCGGTCCGCACTCGTTCACGGGCGAGGATGTGGTGGAAATTGCCTGTCATGGCTCGCTATGGATTCAGCGACAACTGGTCACCACGCTCATTGATGCCGGATGCCGCGCCGCCACCGGCGGTGAGTTCACGCAGCGCGCCTTTGTCAATGGCAAGATGGATCTGTCGCAAGCCGAGGCCATTGCCGACGTGATAGCCTCGTCGTCGCGCGCGGCCCACCGCGTAGCGATGAACCAGATGCGCGGCGCCTTCGGGCGCGAACTGTCGGCGCTGCGCAGTCAGTTGCTCCAGTTCGTCTCGCTCATTGAACTGGAACTGGACTTCAGCGAGGAGGATGTCAATTTTGCCGACCGCAGCCGTCTCATTGACCTGGCCACAAGCATTCAAGGCGTAATCAGCCGCCTGTCGCACTCGTTTGAGGCCGGCAACGTCATCAAAAACGGACTACCGGTGGCAATAGTGGGTGCGAGCAATGCCGGCAAGTCGACACTGCTCAACGCCTTGCTGCGCGATGACCGCGCGCTGGTGAGCGACATTGCGGGCACCACCCGCGATGTAATTGAAGACACCATGGTGCTGGGCGGCGTGCAGTTCCGCTTCATCGACACGGCGGGCATACGCGAATCGACCGACGTAATCGAGAACATGGGCATTGAGCGCTCGTTCCAGAAGATGGACGAGGCGCAAATTGTGCTCTGGGTGATTGATGCCACCACAGGCATGGGCGAGGTTGAACGACTGGCTGCGACCATTGCACAGCGATGCGCGAGCAAGCAACTCATTGCCGTAGTCAATAAGACCGATGTGGCCGATGCCGGACCCATAGTGCAGGCCTTGCAGCAATTGATGCCCGAGGGCATCGCCGTGATGGCGATGTCGGCTAAGAACCTGAGTGATGTAGAGCGGCTGGAGGGGCTCATCGTGGAGCGCGCCATGCTACCCGAAGTCGACAGCGAGGCACTCATCGTGACCAACGCACGCCACTACGAGGCACTGTTACGTGCCGGCGATGCCATTGAGCGCAGCATCGACGGACTTCGCGCGGGTTTGAGCGGCGACCTTGTGAGCCAGGACATTCGCGAGTGCATGCACTATCTGGGCGAGATCACCGGCGAAATCTCCACCGACGACATCCTGGGCGAAATCTTCGCCCACTTCTGCATCGGCAAGTAGATTCTGCGTGGGAAAGTGATTTTTTGCAAAGAAAAGCATACTATCTGCAAATATAACTCGTAAATTGCTTAATTTCAAGCATTTAAAATTAAGTTGATTTTTGCAGATTTTTGAATTTTAACTTCGATATTTGCAGATTATCACTCATTTGACACACGTGGATGGGTGATAATATCACGATGATTCTTATTGTAGAAGTAAAACTCAATCTCTTTAAAGTGGTATATGGTATTTCCCTTCAGAATAGCAAAACTTTCAAACAGCATTTTTGCTATTTGTTCAAAACGATCTTCGATGTCATTTGTGTTCATATTGGCATCAAGAGTCATTAATTGTCGGAGTTGTTCTATCATTTGTATATTGTCATAATCACGGTGATACATTAATCAATTCCCAAATACACTTTCTTGTACCAATTTGACCAATCAGGCAAATAATCAACTGCCACATCCACAAGTGCATTTGATTTGAAGTCATAGAACTTTGGAGAGTTATTTGTAAGTTGCCGATATTCATTCATTGTCTTGTCAAGGAAAGAATTATCTGGATGAGAGACAACTGAAAAATAGACCTCTTCATATTCACTTCTATTCTCAAGTTCCAAGGCCAGCATTTGATTTCTCCATAGTTGATTCATACCGCCTCTAAACGGACAGCCATTGCCTTCATATTTACCACAGAAGAATGAAGATTGGGCATCCATAAT
>CAMKGM010000001.1 GCA_946412245.1 uncultured Bacteroidales bacterium | reverse complement strand
CAAGCCTATGCAGGCAGAGGAGGTATAACTCTGAACCATCATAAATTCCAATTTATCGAATAGAAAAGCGAGACCATTGGCTTCGCTTTTTTTAGTGATTGCGAGCAAGTCGAGAATGTCCTGCAGGAGTTTGCCGACAGTTTGACAAAGGTTTGCTGTTCGCACGCCACCGCTGGCGCAGTGACTCGTGCTGCAAACTTTGTCGAGCTTAAGGTTCGGGTGAGATGGACTCCTTTTCGGTCTCGACACGGAAAGCCGAGATGAGTGCTGATAGTTGGTTGGTATCAATCATAGTTTGCGATTTTTTGAGCAAATTAACTATGATTGGGCGGTACGCCAAAAGACACAAAAAAAACCCACCCAAAGGTGAGCTTTAGATTTTGAAAAAGAATAACGTCACTGTTCTTTTGCTCTTACTAGTTCAATGGCTTCTTTGCCCGTAAGGTGTTCAATTTCCATTACCATAATCAGCACATGGTCCAAACTTTTGTTGATTTCTTTCTGCAAGCCATCCTCGTCATTGGGATTGAAGCGACGCCCCAAAAGCTGCAATGCCTCAATCCGCTCTTTGTCGTTTTCAAGGATAGAAATTTTCCCGAAGGCGATGACACTGCGGAAATATGTTGTGAACTGCGCAGGTCTCACATCGTCTTGCTCTATCACGCAAAACGAGCAGCGGCTCTCATTCATGATGGCATCCACTTTATGACCGCTGATAGCGGAATGAAAGTAGAGTTTCCCATTGAAATAGCAATGGCTTATGGGAACGGTATATGGATAACCGCCATCACCAATAAGTCCCAATACTCCAGATGTGGACGACTGAAGGATTGCCACACATTCATCATTTGTAAGTTCCTGCCTTTTACGGCGCATCGGTCTGAATTCCATTATGATACTGTTTTTAATCCAACAATAGACAAGATGAGAGTGGTGAGAAAAAATAACCGCCAAAAGGACGTCGGCTCTCTAAAGCAGAAGATGCCCACTAGCACTGCGCCCACGGCACCGATGCCAGTCCATACGGCATAAGCGGTGCCCAGTGGCAAGGTTTGGGTTGCTTTGGCAAGCAGAACGGCACTCATGACGTAAAAAAAGGCAAAACCGCCAAACCAAGTCCACCACTCAGTTCCAGTTACACTTTTTGCACGACCTAAGCAGTAGGTAAATCCCACCTCGCACAGTCCTGCAACAACAAGAATAATCCAATTCATCGTTAAAAATAACCTGTTGAGGGCTGCAAGACTATCTCGGCGACTCCTACTAAGGTGATGCAAAGGTACTGCAATTTTCCCAAAGTCTGGTGTGTTTTATTTCTGATAATTGCAACGTCGTGTGAAATCGCTCAAAATGCCAGTGAACGATTTGCCGATGTTGTCCTCGTAGAACTCCTTGATATTCATCACCGAAGCGTAATACTTGCGCGAGAACCAACGGCGGCGTTGCCGACGTTGACTCCGTCTTCCTCGGTCGCGACTCGGCATAGTGCGAGCCAATTTTAGCGAGTCTGACGGGCAATGTCGGCACGCTGTCGAGCCAGTCGAGCGCAGAGCTGATTGTGACGGCAATTGTTGTATTTGTGCGAGCGGTCAGCCTGAGATGGGAGCGAGCGCTTCGCTACTACTGCGGCACATCTATGACTGCACATCTATGACTGCACATCTATGACGTGCAGCTGATTACTACCAGTGCTGGCACACAGTGGAGCGTACACTTTCGGCGTACACTCCACAATGTGTTTCGCATATGGCCAAGTCTCCGACTTGGCACCTTACGAAAAATGTGATTTAGCGAGTGCAATGTGAGCTTGCTGATTGCCAGGGTGTTTGAGCTTGTTGTGGTTATTATTAGTTTTGAGATGGTTTATAAGTTATTGAGGGGTGGGGTCTTGAGTGGGGGAGTTGAGGATTTGCATGTAGTCGTCGTAGGAGATATGGTGGCCTCCCATGGAGCGCAGGTGCGGGGTCTCGAATTGGCAGTCGATGAGTTTGCCCGGGTTGTGCTTGCTCATGTGTTGTGCGAGCCAGATGAGTGCTAATTTGGATGCACTGGGTTCGAGCGAGAACATACTCTCACCGAAGAAGCAGCCCTTGAGCGTGATGCCGTAGAGTCCGCCAGCCAATTGGTCCTTGCTGTTCCACACCTCCACACTTGTGGCATGGCCCAGGCGGTGCATTTGCTTGTAGGCCTGAATCATTTGCGGTCCGAGCCAAGCGCCCCATTCGTGAATGCGTAGCGCGGCACAACTCTCGATAACATTGTCAAAAGCTTGATTTACAGTGATGTAATAGATGCTCTTGTTGATGAGTGTGCGCATGGAGTGCGAGATGTGAATCTCGTCGGGAAAGATGACAAAGCGGTCCATGGGGCAGAACCATTGTGGCTCAGAGTAGTATCGGAAGTCGAACCAAGGGAAGATGCCTTGGCTATAAGCGAGAACGAGTCGCTCGGGGCTCAGGTCACCGCCATAAGCAAGCCATCCCTCTTCATTGGCCAGATGCGGGTCGGGGAAAACCAGTTCTTCGCTAAGTGGAATCATGCGATGTAGAGTTTATCGTCCTTGAATTTTACATTAGCTTTTCCGCCTTCCTTGAGTCGGCCAAAGAGGATTTCGCGCATAAGCAAGGTCTTGAGCTGCTGCAGGATGACGCGGTCCATCTCGCGTGCCCCGAACTCTTTGGAGTAGCCTTGTTGGAGCAGATGCTCGTGCGCGTCTTTCGAGAGTCTCATGGTCACCTTCTTGGCCTTGAGCATGGTAGAGAGTTCACGCAACTTCTTGTCAAGGATGAGGCTTGCCATGTTGCGGTCCATGTCGTTGAACACCACGATTCCCGAAAGACGGTTGATGAACTCGGGTTTGAAGGTCTTTTTCACTTGCTTGAGCATGGCACTGCCGGTGGTGACAGAAGAAGCGAAACCTACAGATGCCTGTGCGGCAAACTGTGCCCCGGCATTGCTTGTCATGATAAGCACCACATTGCGGAAGTAGGCTTTGCGTCCTTTGTTGTCGGTGAGCACGCCATAGTCCATGACCTGGAGCAGGATGTTGAAAATGTCGGAGTGCGCTTTCTCGATTTCGTCGAGCAACAGCACGCAGTCGGGCGACTTGCGCACAGCATCGGTGAGCAGTCCGCCGTCTTCATATCCTACGTAGCCGGCGGGAGAACCAATGAGTTTGGCGACGGTATGCTTTTCGACATACTCGCTCATGTCGAAGCGTATGAGCTGCACGCCCATCTCCTTTGCGAGCACTTTGGCTACCTCGGTCTTGCCCACGCCAGTGGGGCCAACGAAGAGCAAGCTGGCAAGCGGCTTGGTCTCGTCGGTGAGTCCGGCTTTGGAAAGTTGGACAGCCTCGACCACGCTGCGCAGGGCCTCGTCCTGACCATAGATGACGCTGTTCATGCGCTGGTAGAGGGTTTCGAGGTTGGTGTTGTCTTTCTCCTTCATGGCAAGGGCATCAATTTTGCTCACCTTGGCGAGTACATCGGTTATGAGTTGCTTGTCGACGGTCTTGTTGCGGCGCCCCTTCATGTTGATGAAGGCACCGGCTTCGTCGATGAGGTCGATGGCCTTGTCGGGCAGGTAGCGGTCGTTGATGTAGCGAGCACTTGCCTTGACGGCAAACTCGATTGCGTCGTCGTTATACTTTACATGGTGGAACGCCTCGTAGTTGGGTTTGAGTTCTTGCAGAATCTTGATGGTTTCATCGATCGAAGGCTCGACGATGTCGATGGTCTGGAAACGGCGAATGAGACCTTTGCTGCGGGCAAGGTTGCGGTTGTATTCCTCATAAGTGGTAGCACCGATGAATCGCACCTTGCCGCCCTCGAGGTAGGGCTTGAGCATATTAGAGGCATCAAGTGAGCCGCTGCCCGTTTGTCCAGCCCCGACGATGTTGTGAATCTCGTCGATGTAGACGATGGCCTTCTCTTCTTGCTCAATGCCGGTCATGATGCGCTTGATGCGGTCTTCGAAGTCGCCTCGGAACTGCGTGCCGGCAACGAGCGAACCGAGTTCGAGTTGGTAGATGCGGAATCCCTTGAGTGCATCAGGAACTTTGCCGTCGACGATGCGCTGCGCAAGGCCGTAGACAATGGCCGTCTTGCCCACACCGGGTTCGCCAATGTGCAAGGGGTTGTTCTTGTCCTTGCGACAGAGCACTTGGATGGTGCGTTCGAGTTCCTCTTCGCGTCCAATGAGCGGATTGTGGCCGGATAGGTTATCGTTGATGCAGGTGACAAGGTCTTTCCAGCTGCCGGTGCCGGCCTGTTTCGGTGCTGTACCTACGGCCTGCTCCAATGGCAGAGAAGCGGGTGAGGTGTGATAGTTGTCGATGAGTTTTCTCAAAAAAGTGGCATCGTCGCCATCGATGGCGAGCATGAGGTAAAAGCCTGCCCAGCAGTCTTCGTAGTCGAGAATGGCATCGATGAGATGAGGTACATCGACGATGTCACGATCGGCGCTCATCACCTGCACGGTGGCTTGATGAATGGCCTGGTCGAGCAGATAAGAGTTCTCGGGAAAGAATGACCGGTCGTCGGGCACTTTATCCATCTTTTGGATTTCCTGCCAGATGGCATCCTTGGTTGTCCGGATGTCGATATCGGGGTTGCATGCCAAGATGGCATCGGTGAATTTCTCATCGTCGAGAAGTACATAGATGATGTGCTCAGGGGTGAGAAACTCGCTGCGTTGCTCTTGTGCGAGCTTGGTAGCCAGGTCGAAGATATGATGTAGTTTTTTGGAGAAATTCATAATGAATTGAGATTAGGCTTCTTCTACTATAATTTTTAAAGGAAATCCCTCGTGACGGGCAATGGCAGTTGCCTTGTTGGTCTTTGACATAGCAATATCAAAGGAATAGGTACCAATGACGGCAGAGCCTTCGTGATGAACCTTGAGCATGAGTGTGGTGGCCTCGGCCTGCGATTTATTGAAGATAGTCATGAGCACCGCAACGACAAAATCGGTCGTGGTGAAATCGTCGTTGAAGAAGATGACGTGGAACTGTAATGGTTCGTCAATTTTTGCTTTGCTCAGTTCTTTAACGGTTGCGCCGGTGTGGGTGCTGCTTGATGTTCGTTTTTTAGCCATGCCTGTGAGTTGTCAGTTGTCAGTTATCAGTTGTGAGTTGTGAGTTTTTTGGGAAAACCGGGAAGGTTGGGAAAAGTGGGAAAAGTTTCAATGCCCTTCGGGCACCGCATACCGCCTAAAGGCGACTTTTGCTTTGAAATTTTCCCGAGCCCTTCGGGGTTGGGAAAGTTGGGAAAAGTTTCAATGCCCTTCGGGCACCGCACACCGCCTAAAGGCGACTTTTGCTTTGAAATTTTCCCGAGCCCTTCGGGGTTGGGAAAACCGAGAAAGTTGGGAAAACCGGGATTAATGGGTGAGGTACCAATTGTAGAGGGCGGGAATTCCATCCTCGATTTCCATAGAGTGGCGCCAACCCAAGCTATGTAGCTTGCTCACATCGGTGAGTTTGCGCAGGGTGCCGTCGGGTTTGGAGGCATCCCACTTGATGTCGCCCTGATAGCCCACCGCCTGCTTGACGAGCTGTGCTAGCTCGAAGATGGTGATTTCCTTTCCGCTGCCTATGTTGATGTGACAGTTTCGCACATCGGGGTGTGTGCCTCGCACATCGTCGAAGTCGATGTGTTCCAGGCAGTAGACGCTGGCATCGGCCATGTCCTCGCTCCAGAGGAACTCGCGTATGGGTTTGCCGGTGCCCCACAGCGAGAGGCTGTCGCGGTCAATACCGTATTTTGCAAGCATGGCTATGATTTCCTGTTCGGTGGCAGTGCCGTCGTGCCCCTCGACTGGGCGTTTCTGGAGGTCGGTGCGGATGGCCTCGAAGTCGCCTTCGTTGAGCAGTCGTGCCAGGTGCATCTTGCGAATTATGGCAGGCAGCACATGGCTCGTCTCGAGGTTGAAGTTGTCGTTGGGCCCATAGAGGTTGGTGGGCATGACGGCAATGTAGTTGGTGCCATACTGCAGGTTGAAACTCTCGCACATCTTGAGTCCAGCAATCTTGGCGATGGCATAGGGCTCGTTGGTGTACTCCAGCGGGGCAGTGAGCAGGGCATCTTCGGGAATGGGCTGCGGAGCCTCGCGGGGATAGATGCAGGTGCTGCCCAGGAAGAGCAGCTTCTTGACATTGTGGCGAAAACTCTCGCCGATGACATTCTGCTGAATCTGCAAGTTCTGGTAGATGAAGTCGGCGCGGTACTTGAGATTGGCCATGATGCCGCCCACATGGGCCGCAGCGAGGACCACATACTCGGGTTGCTCGTCGTCGAAGAATTGCTTGACAGCCACGGCATCCATGAGGTCGAGTTCCTGATGGGTGCGCCCCACCAGGTTGGTGTAACCTTTCTTGAGTAGGTTGTTCCAGATGGCAGAGCCGACGAGTCCGCGGTGGCCGGCTACATATATTTTGCTGTCTTTGTTCATCATTATTAAAGTTTCTAAAGTAGTTTAATATACTCGTTTACAATAGGGAAGTTCCTCTTCGAGGCACAGTTTTAAGTTGCTGTCTTTCACCAAGCTGCGAACCTCTTCGAGGTTCTCGCATGGTGTTAATCACATTGCGGCTCTCCGAGCCTTTTTACCTCTTCGAGGTCTTTTTCAATGGTTTTGCAACACCCTCTTGACCTCATGAGGTCATTTTTATTTTTGATACAGTTACGTTTTTGCTTACTATCAAGAACATCATGTGTTCTACAAACATAAAGTTATTGTGCGACTTGTTTCATGTCGGCATCGACCATGATCTTCACGAGTTGCTCGAACGAGGTCTGTCGTGGATTCCATCCCAGCTTTTCCTTGGCTTTGGCGGGGTCGCCCAGCAATTGCTCGACCTCGGTGGGACGAAAATATTTCGGGTCGACTTCCACGAGTACCTTGCCGGTGGCTGTATCGATGCCTTTCTCATCGATGCCTGCGCCCTTCCATTGCAGGTTGATGCCAGTATGCTTGAAGGCGAGCGTGCAGAATTCGCGCACGGTGTGATACTCGCCAGTAGCAACCACGAAGTCGTCGGGCTCCGGCTGCTGGAGAATGAGCCACATGCACTCGACATAGTCGCGGGCGTATCCCCAGTCACGCTTTGCATTGAGGTTGCCCAAGTAGAGCTTGTCCTGCTTGCCGTGTGCAATGCGTGCCGCAGCGAGGGTGATTTTGCGGGTCACGAAAGTCTCGCCTCGGCGCTCGCTCTCGTGATTGAATAGGATGCCGTTGGCGCAATACATGCCATAGGCTTCGCGGTAGTTGCGCATGATCCAGTAGGCATAGAGTTTGGCGGCAGCATAGGGACTGCGGGGATAGAATGGGGTGTTTTCGTTTTGTGGCACCTCCTGCACCTTGCCATAGAGTTCGCTGGTGCTTGCCTGATAGATGCGGGTGCAATGGGCACGGCCGGCAATGCGCACGCCCTCGAGCAGACGCAGCGTGCCCACGGCATCGGTCTCGGCAGTGTATTCAGGCACCTCAAACGATACCTTTACATGGCTTTGAGCGGCGAGGTTGTAGATTTCGTCGGGCTTGACCTCCATGATGAGTCGAATGAGCGAACTGGAGTCGGTCATGTCGCCGTAGTGCAAGTTGATGAGCCGCTTCTGTTTCATGTCGCGCACCCACTCGTCAAGGTAGAGGTGCTCGATTCGGCCCGTGTTGAAACTGCTGCTGCGGCGAATGATGCCATGCACTTCATAGCCCTTCTCGAGCAGGAACTCGGCGAGGTAACTGCCATCTTGTCCTGTTATGCCCGTGATGAGGGCCACCTTCTGATTATTGTCGTTCATAATGCTATGTGTTTCTTGTAAAATGCAAAGATACGAAAAATGCGTCAGTATGAGAAAATCCAAGCAACTTTTTGGATAAATGATTCTTTTGGGAATCTTGGGAATTTTGGGAAAACGGGGAAAAAGTGGAATTTTGCGTGTGAATCAGGATACCCATGAGGGGAGCGTGAGCAACTCGGGTGAGATGTTGACCCTGTAGGCTTCTCCTCGCTTGCCCCTAATGCAGTAGTGCTCGGCAATGTCCTGCTTCTTGATGACCGTCTTGAAGCAACGGTTGATTTTGGAGATGTATTCGCTCAGCGTGTTGTTGAGCGGATTGCAAAGGTTGTCGATGGTTACCTGAGCCAGATGCTCGTCGCGCCCAGGCATGACTACCGAGTAGATATTCATGAGTTCGTTGCGGTAATGGTCGAAGTCCTTGAGCACGATGCCGTCGTTGTGATGACAGAGGAAGAGAATGTAGATAGCCTTGTGCAGGGCGGGCATTTTCACGTTGAGCTCGTCGTAGTAGGGTAGCACGATGTCGGTGTCGTTGTTGACAACAATGGGACTGATCTTGTCGGGGGCGATGATGAACTTGCCACTGATGTGCTCCTGAATGATTTTTGACGGGTCGGTGTGATAAGTGAGCACATAGTTGAGCACAGCCTGCTTGAGTTCTTCGAGGGCCCGTTGCTGTTCACTATCGATGTCAGAAAGTTCCTTTTGCTCATTCAGGGTGAGAAGGTCGGGCTGGACTGCAGGTTCGCTCGCTTGAACCTCTTCTTCAAGGTGACCGCCTGGTATTCTCTTCTTTAACCACCGTGTTAACTTTTTAGGGCGTTTTTTGGTCTCGGTGCTCTCAGGCATAATTGAAGGCGCCAGATCATACTGGACACATACTTTGTCGTGGTCAGTTTCCTCTTTACTGTCATATAAGATATTGGGCTGGGGTGTGATGATGAGATCGCCGCAGTCGGTGTTGGTAACATCAGAAACAGCAAGGAAGAACTTGTCGATGTAGTTGACAAGTTCTCCAGAAGCCATGAAACTCCATTTGGGCGGCAACAGGAAAATGACATAGGCCTCATTGCCGATGTTACCGATGTTAAAGCGCTTGGCGAAGATGACCGCTTCGTGCTTCCGGTATTTTTCTGGAACATTATCCCAGCGGGTTGGGATAATGGTGAAATCGGGGACTGATTTTGAGCGCCTGCCTCCGTGGATGTATTTGCTCAGCATACTGACCTCGCTATAGTATGATTGCAATGAGTTTATGCCATAAAGAAATGAATTGGGCCTGATGGCATAGTATATGGTGCCGTATTGCAGTTGTTGAGAGTCCATAATGAGATAGTTTTAGATGAAAAAAGGGTGAAACCGAAGTGTCACCCTATAAGAAAAGCAATTTTTATGCCAAAACCCTCACGTTATTCAAATTATTTGTCGAGATGACGCGATTAAAGGTCGAAGAATCCTTTGTTGATTTCTTGTTCGGCTTTCAGACGATCTTCATCGCTTTCAATGACCTGTCTAGAGAGATTAGATCTCAAAGTGGCCCAATGTGAGCGCGAGTGCCGGTGCTTGGCGAACATTTCTTTTGTACCGGCATCGGTTTTGTCGAATACCAGTGTGTTGTCGATAGACATTTGTGCTGCGACGGCTTCCACATCGTGGTCGGCACCAATGTAGGCAAACATCCAGCCTTCGTTCTTGTAGCGCTCGATGAGGTCCTTGATGGCCTTGCCACTGTACTCGCGTGATGCATTTTCATAGCCATCGGTAATGATGGTGACTGCTGCCGCACCCTTGTTGTCGGTCACAATGGGGTGGAGGCGTGTGATGGTGGAGCCGACGGCATCGAAGAGTGGTGTGCAGCAGCAGGGACGGTAGTCGTTAGGAGTTATGTTGCTCACCTCGGCAATGGGTGTGTTGTCGTAGATGGTGCGCAGTTCACAGCCGCAGAAGGCGACGAGCGTCACGTAGTTGTCTTGTGTGGGGTCCTTTAATTGGCTAGAGCGGATGCCATCCAAAGTTTCGTTCACACCATCGACGGCTTGCTTTGCAATGGTAGACATTGAGCCACTCTTGTCGAGGATAATCACATTGTAGATTTTGGTTTTGTTTGTAGTTCCCATTATTGTAATTGTTTTAAAAGTGAATAATTTGGTTTCTTGATGCAAATTTACAATGGAAAAACAGGCACATTATTTTTCTGCAACCTTGCAGTTTTTTTTCAAGGTAAAACGACACATCTTTCAGGAAAAAGTGGTAAGTTTGTCATGTAAAACTAATATTGACAAAAAGATGAAACGAAACGATGCAGTAAAGAGGCTGTTGTGCCTACTGATGATGGTGTGTGTGGCCATGCCGTTGTGCGCTCGAAATGCTCAGTCTTGGCATGTGATTGATGGCGCGCTGCCCGCAGCTCCCGACTATAACGACATGACGCAATGGTATATGCAAGACCGTAATGCCGAAGCCGATATTTTCTATGTGATATCGACCGAGACTGACGACTATCAGTTGCCTGGTAGCCCGGTGTTCCACTTTGCTGATACCTACAACGACCAGGTGCGAGAGGCTTTTTATGGCGAGATGGCTGGTGTAGACTATCTGTATAGCGGCAATCTCAACTATTATTCGCCTTACTACCGCCAGTGCACGATGCAGGCATTCATGACCGACAGTGTGCTGTCGATGCGTTTGCCACTGGCCGAGGAAGATGTGAGCAGAGCATTCCGCCACTACCTGAAGCACATGAACGGAGGCCGGCCATTCATTCTAGCCGGTTTCAGCCAAGGGGCGATGTTGGTGCTGCACTTGTTGCAGGAAATGGACAGTGCCACCTACGACCGCATGATAGCTGCCTATGTGATAGGGGCCAATGTGCCGCAACGGCTGGTTGATGCATGCGACAGGATTGTGCCTGCGCAGGGCGCCGACGACACAGGTGTGACCATTTGCTACAACTCGGTGCGCGACCCTGGTTGCGTGCTGCATTTGCTTGGCGATGACAATGCGGTGGCCATTAATCCTGTGAACTGGCGCACTGACGCTACGCCAGCCACACTGGTGACGGTTCCCTCGCCTGGTCAGCAAGAAGGCGTGCAGCGAGCCGATACCTTGACGGTGCGCCTTGATCCGGCTACGCATCTGCTGCTGGTGGATGGCTTTACCGGCACCAACTATGTGCTACCACTCTTTGGCAAGGAGGGCAATTATCACACTCGTGAGTTATGGTTCTACCGCGAGCCGCTGCGCGAGAATATGGCTTTGCGTGCTGCCTCGTATTTTAAAAATAAAGTGAAACAATAAATGCAGAACAGATATGGCAAAGGAAATCAAGAAATGGAAAACCCTTGAGACGAAGTACTTGATACGGCGGCCGTGGCTCACGGCGCGTGTTGACAAGGTGCAGTTGCCCGACGGACGCATCAACCCCGAACACTATGTGCTGGAGTATCCCGACTGGGTGAATGTGACTGCTATCACTAAGGATGGGAAGTTTGTGATGATCAGGCAGTACCGTCATGCCTTCGACGAGGTGCTCACCGAACTGTGTGCCGGCGTGAGCGAGCCAGGAGAGGAACCCCATGATGCCGCCAAGCGCGAACTGCTTGAAGAGACTGGTTATGGTGGCGGCAAGTGGAGCCTGGTGATGACGGTAGGGCAGAACCCGAGTACCTGTGATAACCTTACCTATTGCTTCCTTGCTGAGGGTGTGGAGCGGCTCGGAGACCAGCAACTTGATGCCAGTGAAGATATTGAGGTGGTGCTGATGAGTGCCGATGAGGTGCTTGCAATGCTGGAGCGTGACGAGATGAAGCAGGCGCTGATGGCGGCTCCGCTGTGGCGGTATTTTGCTAAAATTGGGAAATAGGAAGTAGTGGAGTAGGGAATAGTAGAATAGGGAAAAGTGATTAGTAGAGTAGTGGAGTGGGAGAGAAAAACTATTTTCGGATGAAGTTGTTATATATAAAAGACCGCCGGGTTTGTTGAGAACCTGGCGGTCGATTATGAATGAAGCAATAATAAGTCGATTAGAACACAACCTTTGAAGTAGTTGTAGTGCCATCGCTAAGGGTCGAAACCTTGATGTTCATGCCATTGAAAGGCTTGTCGCTGGTCTGGCCGTTGAGGTTGACATACTTCACGCTCTTGACGGTAGTGGCCTCGTTAATGTCGTTGACGGCAGTAACCACATCTTCGTAGGTGAATGTAGTCATAGGAATAAAATTCAAAGCATTCTGATTACCATCGACGAAAGAATAACTGACATTCTCTCCAAGGTCGTAGTCTTCACCCAAAAAATAGGTTTGACCCCAATTGCCTTCTGTTGCAATCAAAGTAGTCTCGACGAGCAAGTTGCCGCCATTGTATTCATAGGGCTGGTCGAAGACGATATTTACAATATAGTCGCCCTGGATGGGAGTAACTGTGGCAATGGGAGTTGCATCAGTCACAGGTGCAGGATCATCGACATCATAACCATTCTGAGAAACTTCGAGCAATGAGATCTGGTAGGTAGAACCACTAAAGTTGATGAAGTCGGATTCATCGGAGCTGTTGCCTTGTCCTTGTGAAGCATAATACTGGTTCACAGTGTAGAAAGAGATTCCGGTGATTTTCTTGCCGTTCATGTCAGCAAGCATGCTGGCAGGATAGATGGTCTGTGCCATGGTACCTTCGGTATCGGCATACAGTCCACATATGGGAATGTGATTAGTATAAGATAAACCATTACCAACTGTAAGTTCGTTAGCAGCAGCACCGAGTGTCATAGCTGCTACAGCAAAAAGAGTAAAAATTTTTTTCATAAGAGAAAATTTAAATGTTAGTAAAAAATGAATAAATATAGATTTTAATTTAAAAATATGTGCAAATTTACAGAAAACTAGTGTAAAATCAAAGTTTTTTTTAGTGAAAATAGTGAATTGTGAAGGATTTAGGTGTTTTTAATAGTTGATTGGTAGCGTAGGAAATAGTAGAGTAGTGGATAGGAAATGATGGAATGGTAAATAAACGAGGGAGCTGCGGTGAAGCGGCTCCCTCTTGTGTTGTTTCTAGCCTAACTAGCCCATCTAGATTTTCTAGTTTATCTAGAGGTTCTAGAGATTCTGGATTTTAGGGCTTGATGGTGATGACACGGCCGGCCGAGTGGGCTGAGATTTGAGGTGCGTATTGGCATTGAGCCGTAGCTATACCCACATTGTATTGTCCGGGAGCTGTCACAAACACATCGTAGGTGATGACATGTGTGCCCTTGCGCAGGTCGTCGAAGAAGATGTTGGTAGAGGCATCCTTGGTTTCAAGATAGAGGTACGACCTGTCTTGATAGCGATAGCCCGATTTCTGGTCGACGGGTTCGAAGCAAGCGCCGCGTTCGTCGGTCACGGTCACATAGTCGAGGTCCTTGTTGTTCTTGATGACGGTTCGCACCTGCACTTTGTCACCCACCTTAAGTTCGTTGGCTGTGTGCAGTGTACCATCCTGCGCGTAGACATAGAACTCCTTGGTGATGGAAAGTTCGGTGATGCTGTATTCCTTGACCTGGTCCATGGGAGCCTTGTATTGGCAGTAGACTGCACCCCAAGCGGGATTGTTGCCGTTGCGATCGATGTTGAGCTCAGCATTGCTGATGGCTGGAATCTGTGTGCGGCAGTAGCCCAGGTATTGAGCCACCTTGTCGAACTCAAGCTGCTGGCCGTTGAGTGTGATGGCGGGCATCTCGTTGCGCGAGAGCCACTGTGAGCCTGTGGCGAGCAGCGAGTAGACGGCATCGGCGGCAAGACTTGAGCTGCCCCAGTCGTTCGATTGCTTCATGAGCAGGATCCACTTGCGGATAAGGTCGATTTCATCCTGGCGCGGGTCAATCTCGTTGAAGGCTTGGATGATGGTGGAAGTGACTGCAACTTTGTCATTGAAGTACCAGCCACCATTCTGCAGGTTATCCCAGTACATGCCCAATTCGGGTTTGACGATGGAGAACTGGCGGATTGATTCCATGATGTCCTTGGCCGTCTTCTGATCATTGTTGCGGTTGAGGGCCATGGCGAAGAATGCTTTCTGCCCCAGTGATAGTCCCTTCCATTCTTTCTTCATAGCCTTGAGAGCCTTCTTCATGAGGTCGGCATTGTCTTTGTTCAGCGGGAAATTTTTGAAGAACGTACGTACATAGACGTAGCTAGAGAATCCGGTGTAGTCGTTCTTGGCGTACTTTTGGCGATCCTTGAGGATTTCGATATACTCTTTGTCATAGTACACCATAGCACGTTTCACCATGTCGTTGATGGCGTCATCGTCGGTGAGGTAACCCAAGTGGTTGAGTTCGCCGATGATTTCGAGGATGGTCTCGGTAGCCCAGAGCGATGATTTGCACTGCGGGTAGCGATACCATGTCCAACCACCGTCGGGCATCTGAAGGTCGCGGAGCGACTCGACGATGCGGTCGTGCTCGGCTTTCATCTTCACCTCGTCGAAGAGTTCGTCGAGCTTCGACATGCGCAGGGTCTGTCGGTCAGCTTCCTTGAGCCAGGGCGAGGCGAGCAGTGTGCCAATCTTGAGGTCGCTGTTCTTGGCGAGCATTGATACGAGGGTAGAGTCACTGTTATGCTGTTTCCAGTAGGTGATGGCCTCCTTGATTTGTGGTTGCGACTTGGCTACGCCCTGGGCCAGCGTAATGGCATATAGACTGTGTGCCAGCGAGGTTGAGATGCCATAGTTGTTGTTGAAGATGGTGGGCAGTGCTGTGACACAATACCACACGGGGTTGTCGCAATACTCAAGAGTGACGCGTGCGTCCTCGGGGAATACCGGCATCTTGAAGTTGAAGGTCGGGTCGCCAGGATTGATGAAGAATGGCTTAGTCTCGATCACGGGAGAGATGGACTCGAGTACGGGGAGCATGACTTGCTCGCCATCGCCAAACACATCGTTGGCAGCTTTGATGCGGAATCCGACGAAAGGCATATCCTGTGGCACGGTCCAGTCGATGGTGACGGGGTTGGTGCCCATGGGTTGCAGCGTTTCGTTGAAGTTGCGCGAGGCAATCACATCGCCAGTGCGCGGGTCGAAGAGTTCGATGACGGCATCGCACTTGGTCTCCTTGTCGGTAGCATTCTGTACCTGAGCGGCGAGGGTGGCCTTGTCGCCCTGACGCAGGAATCGCGGCAGACTTGCCTTGACCATGAGCGGTTTCTGGGTGAGCATCTCGAGGCTGAGTTTGTCGGCATAGAGATCGGCGGAGTAGGCCACGGCCTGTACCAGCCAGGTTGTGTTGAAGTTGGGTGCCTCGAACTCGACGGAAACATTGCCCTTGGCGTCGGTGACGAGACTGGGCATCCACAGGGCCGTCTTGACATCGTTTTCGCGCATCTGCACCTTGTCGAGGTTTCTCTGATTCACTTCTTTGGCCTCCTCCTCATCGGCGCTTGCCATGCCATTTTCCAATACTCCGAGAGCAGTATTGTCTTCAGCCATTTCGTCCATAGGTGCTGCGGCATAGTTGTCTTCTAACATGCGAGCCGAGGCGGTCTTCATTAAAACTCTGCCGCCAGCGGCTGCGCCCAGTGCCACAATGCCATTATTGAAGGAGAAGATGTCCATGTCGTAGGTGTTGAGTTCGGGCAGTTCAAAGTCACCAGTACGCTCATCTTTCTTTGACCAGTTGGTGTAGATGTAATTGTAGCCCTTGAGGCCGTTGAATGTGAGGTCGTAGGAGGTGATGCTGCGCAGGCTGGGGTAGAAACTCCAGGTGTTGTCGCTGAGTGTGTTGAGCGCCTTGTCGAACATCTCGAAAATCATGGCGCCGTTGCGCGGATTGCCTTTCTTGTCGACGAGCTGGAAGGTCCACTTCTCATGAGTGCCCGGCACAAGCTTGTCGCGGAATGAGACGACTTTCACCTTGAGTTGCTCCTTGTTGGCCTCTGAAATCATTCTCACCGTCTTGTTGTAGCTCTCGCCCTTGTAGACATTGAAGAACTCGACTGTGATGTATTCCTCGGGTTCGTTGGGAATCTGAATCTGGAAGTCGTGGATGCCAGGTTTATAGGTAATCCAACCATCGCTTCTGACCTTGTTGCGCGACGAGACCACATAATAGATGTGTGAAACGGGAGCACTTGTGCCAATGGTGATGTGTGCCACATTCTTGGCGTCTACCTTTCGGCCTGTGGTTGGAATCCATATGGGGCAGTCATCGATGGGCGCTTGCTTGTCGGTGGGTTTGTAGAGAGTGACTTTCGTCTTGGTGAAGTATGTGCTCTTCTCCTCGGCGAGTCGTACGCCCACCTTGTAGGTGCCCGAGGGCAGACTGGTGAGGTCGATGACGGGATTGTCGGTGCTGAGCGAGCCTGTCTTGAGAATGTTCTGCTCATCGTCGACAGGGGTCACCTGGTAGATGCAGACGGCCGATTTCTCGTTTTCATCGGTGGTGTTGAGGATGAGCGGCAGTTTGAGCGGCTCGGTGTTGATGAAGTCAAAGTCGTGTTGCGTGAACTCAATGTCGCGGTTACCGCCTATGATGAACGAGGTGCTGTTTTCCTGCGACTCACCGGTGGAGTTGGTGCAGATGGCATTAACGCTGTAGATGTTGTGGCAATAACGGTCCTTCTTTTCTTCAAAGAGGTTGTTGTCAAAGGTGAAAGAGAATTCGCCTTTGTTATTTGTAACCACTAGGGTGTCGGCAATGTGCTCGTTGGACTTAGCATGTTTGCGCCACCAACACCAGTCCCAAGAGTCCTTGTCGAGTGTGAGTCTGACCTCGGCATTGGCCACCGGCATGCCCGAATAGGTGAGTGCTTTGCCGGAGATGACGACGGGTTGGTCGGCGGTGAAGACATATCGTTCGTTGTCGAAAGTGATGTCGAAGGTAGGGGTCTTGTACTCGCTCACATTCACATAGTGGTTGTGGAAGTTACCATAGGACTTATGATAAAACTTGATGTAAAACTCTCCGTTGAGCCGGCCAGTGGGAATCTTGAACTCGCCCTCGATGCGTCCAAATTGGTCGGTGACCAGATTGAGTGTATCTAGTGCGTCTTCGTTGGCATCAAAGAAGGTGACCCGAATGGGGGCATCGGGAACCACTTTGTGCTGCTCGACTTCGGAACTCGTGCGGTATAGGATGGCTGAGAACTTCACGGTTTCGCCCGGACGATAGATGTTCAGGTCGGTGAACGATTTGAGAGCTAATCCTTTGGATTGTCTGAAATCTGAGCGATAATAGTTCATGGCAGGACCATAGATGTCGCCACCCTTCTTGACCTTGATTTCGCAACTGCTTATTTTCTCGGGTAGGATGAAACAACCCTCTTTGTTGGTCTTGTCTTCATAGACATCATATCTCACAGTAGCGCCCTCAACAGGCTGGCCCGTCTTGCTGTCGACCACAAACACGGCACATTGCTTGTCTTTCTGGACCGTGAACATGGTGAGGTCGTGGACTGCAACAGTGCTGCTCATGTCGAAGCTCTTGTTCATGATCTTCTCGCCATCTGACGATTCGAACTGTGGCAAAACAACATAGATGCCATACCTCTGCGGATTGAATGTGACGGTGTCGGTTCGGTTGAAGGGAATGACATCGTTTTTATTTACCGTGACGGATTGACAAAGCTCGAGATTTGATGTCTCGATATTGTATGTGCGTTTTTTGTCGTTGAGGATTTTGTCAGGCACGCGATAGAGGTTCATCTTGTAGGTGTTGACATTATCTACATGGGCCTGGACGGTGATGGGATTAGTAGAATGTGCATGCTCAATGTAATTGATGTCGACACGCTTCTTTTCGATGCGGTTGATATTGTTGCGGATTTCGGGAGCATAGAAGGAGTTGGGGAATCGCCTAATGTAGTCCTTGAGCATCGCATAATCGCTATGGTAATTGGCATCCTCGAGAATGAGTCCGCTATGCTCATTATCCTTGAATTTCTCGTAAAGTTCTTTTATATTAGAATATAAGTCGCAGGTCGTGAGGGCGAAGAGGTAGGCCGGAACATTGTCCTTTTCGGCCTCGATCCAGTTGTTGCTGATGCTTTTTCTCAAAGCAGGGGTTTCAGTCAGCCGTCGGCATTTCATGGATAGGAAATCAAATAGGGTGGGCACATAGGTGGCTCCCATCTTGTCGCAAGAGATGATCTTGTTGAGGCTAGTGATGGGCACCTGTTTGAGAGCTTGCGCATCGGCAAGTGCGAGAGTGATGAGTTCATCGACCTTGGCGTCGAATTGGTCCTTGTCCCACTCCGAGTAGTCGTTGGCAGGCGTCTCGTCGTCGGCATTGTCACGATCATAAACATTGAAGTTCTCGCTGTAGGACTTGAAAGCGAGCGCCTCGAAGTAGTAGAGAAGCGATTTGAACTCAGGTCGTTTCTCCTTGTTGATAACATTCTCAATGTTCTTGATGATGTCGGGCATGTTTTCGTCGGAGACGAGCCCTTGAGCGATGGAGTAGCGGATGATAGCATCGATGGCCTTTTGTCCGTCGTTGGTTTTGAGGGCGGCTTTGAGGTCTTTTGAGGCATTTTCGGCAACCGTTTTTGGGTAGTCGAAGTCGGGCTCGTTGTCGCCAGCCCTAAGATTCAAAGGGAAAATAGCCATAATGCAAATTGCGATTATAAGTTTTTTTAATAAGGTATACATAGTGGTAATGGTTTAATTTGCAAAAAAATGTAGCCGTATTAGTTGAGTATTATAACAGAATGCAAATATAAAGTAAAAAATTGATATAAAAAAATCCGGTTTCAAATTCTCGACGGAGAATGTTGTTACCGGATTGTGTTTTTTGATTTGACCGAGCGAACGGTCATTGAAGAGCGTGGGTCATGTCATTTTTGAGTTTGACGTTGCATGGCGGCATTGATGCTGTCCTGATAGTTGAGCATAGCGTTGTCGTCGATTTTATTCTGGTCTTGCATGATGGCGCTCTTGCCGTTGGCGGGAGAGTCGGCGGTCATCTCGGTGTTGACAGTCTTGGTTTTGTCGCTATTGAAGCCGTAAAAGACCTTCATCATGCACCAAATGCCGGCAAACATGGCAGCCATGTAGACGTATGGTCTGAGCCTGACCCAGCGTGAAGGTTTGGGGGTTTCAGTAATTTTCACCTCAGGGAGTGAGTCCATGAGATTCTTGCTGAAATCGGCAAAGAAATGTTCAGGAACTTGGAAACCTGAATCCTTGCCGAGCTGTTTCAATATGTTCGATTCTTCTTGTTTCATTGCATGTGTTTGACTGATGAACGGAAAAAAGGTTTAATCAGAGTCGGCAAAAAAAGCCTCAATTTTTTTGATGGCATGGTGATAGGAAGCCTTGAGTGCACCTACAGAGGTGCCGAGGATCTCGCTGATGTCTTCATACTTCATCTCGTCGTAGTAACGCATATTGAAGACGAGTCGTTGCTTGTCGGGTAGTGTGGCGATGGCCTTTTGCAGCTTGATTTGGGCATCGTCGCCATTGAAGTAGGTGTCGGCTTCAAGGTTGTTGACGAGGAAGGCGTTATCGTCGGTGAGGGCGATGTTGTTTTGCGCTTTCTTTTTATTAATAAATGTGATTGACTCGTTGATGGCTATTTTGTAGAGCCAAGTTGAGAGTTTGGCATCGCCACGGAAGTTGTCGATGTTGGTCCAAGCCTTGACGAATGTGTTTTGTAGAACATCGCTGGCATCGTCGTGGTCAATCACCATGCGACGAATTTGCCAGTAAAGCGGTTGCGAGTAGTGTTCAACCACTTTACTGAAAGCCTGTCGAGCTTTGTCTTGCTGGTGGAGTTGCTCGATTACGGTTTCTTCGTCGTATATGTGAATAGATTTAGTCATTCATGCAAATTATAAAAGAACTCAATCAAGGTCGAAAGCTTTGCCGGAGAAGGTGACATTCTTGTCGCCGTTAGAGTAAGAACCTGTCACCGTAATGCCTTGATTAGCGATTGTTGCTTTGACATTAGTAATGGTGTACTTCTCAGCGTTGGCAATAGAAGACGGTGTGAGGATGTCAGCTTGAATTTCAAAGCCGGTGGGTGTGGGCTTAACGGTAACACCCTTGTAGTCAACCTCGGGGATGCTTGATTCAACATTGTTAAGTTGGAAGCTCATGATGGCAAAGAGACCGTCGGAGAGGGTTTGGTCGAACATGAAGCCATAGAAAGTGTTGTCGAGTACAAGCGGTTGAATTGAATTGTCGGCTTGTGTAATGGTTGTGGTGCAGTAGGGGAATAGCGGTGTGGATGTTGCATAGACCCGGTAAGCACCGTCAATGTCCATTTCGAAGTACATGGCATTGGTGGCCATGTCGTAGTAACCAGCGACATTTGTCACGTTGTGTCCTGTAGTTTTAGCGGTTGCTCCTGTAAATTTATAGGTGTTATTGTTGAGTTTAGAGCATTTTGTGACAGGCACCTCAATGGTGATTTGATTGCCATTGAGACTGATTGTAGTTGAGAAAGATATTGTATAGTTCACATAGTCGACAGTGGCGTTGACCGTGCCGCGCGCGAAGTAGGGTGTGGCAGAGGGGGCAGCGTTGTCGATGATGCGGTAGTAGGTTTGCTCTTGGAATTGGTATTCGGATGTGCGGTCGTCGTCTTTACAAGCGGTGACGGCAATGATGGTTGCGAGCAAGATGAAGATATAGCTGAATTTTTTCATAGTTATGAATGTTTTGTTAGTCGTAGCGATTAAAAGTTAATATACCAGTCCGGTAGTTGAAACCTGAATGCCGCCGAGCGTGAAAGTTGCACTCAGCGAATTGTTGAAAATATCGAGTTTTGCATTGAGGTTCTGGATGTTGTAGTAGCGCTTGTCGGGCTCGCGATCAGCATCGGTGGTTTCTTCACTGCCTTGTTTATAATAGGAGACGGTAACGATTTTTTCGGCGGTGATGTCGTAGCCATAGGATGTGGGTGTGACGGTGGCGCCGTTACCGTTGCAGTTGTAGATGTACCGATAGTTCTTAGTGTCGTTGAAGAACAGTACAATGACTTTAGCGGTCATCTTGACGGGGTCAATCTCGAACTGGAACATGGGTTTGTCGTCCTTGTGGTCGTAGGTTGTTCCGTCGGAGTAAGTGGAATTTGTATTGCAGTTGGTGTAGAAAATCTCGGGCAGTGTAGCGCAGATGCGGTACTTGCCAGCGTTCACGAAGCTGAAACGCGTGGCCTCTTCGTTGAAGTCGATGAGACCGGCAAATTCGGTGATAGAAGCCGCGGGCGTGGCATTGTCAAAGTGATAGATGCCATAGGATGGGTTGGCGACCTTAACGCTTGAGAATGAGAATGGTGTCTCGGTGTTGCCATCGAGTTTCACGCCAAAGTTAACGTCGGCAGTGAGGTTGGTAATGTCAATCTTATAGTTCACTTTTCCTGAAGTGACCGCCAGGACATTGCCCGTAGTGGCATCGGTGACGTGGTTGAGGATAGAATAGGTCCTGTTGTAGACGGTGCCATGAGAGGGGTCGTCGTTGTCATCGCCGCAAGCGGTGGTGAGAAGCATTCCCGCAATTGTCAAGAGATAGAGTAATTTGTTCATTATCGTGTGAAATTTAATGTCAAAATCAAATGCAAATTTAGCAATAAATTGGCACATAACGAAAAGAAGAGCTCAATTTTATTTCAATAAGTTTTGAAAACCTATTTTTTGCCTGTTTTACACGGTGGGGCAGGTTGTGTCAGTTGCTGAGGCTACCGGAGT
The DNA here is from genome assembly GCA_946412245.1 of uncultured Bacteroidales bacterium. Lineage (GTDB taxonomy): Bacteria > Bacteroidota > Bacteroidia > Bacteroidales > Muribaculaceae > Sodaliphilus. The sequence continues at coordinate 75,753 of CAMKGM010000001.1, read as the reverse complement.
CGGTGTAATGCAGGCCGAAGCAATCGAACTCGATAGAGAACTGCTTTTCGCTCAAGTTGAGCGTATAATTCAGGTTGGAGATGGTGCGATCGCTGAAGGGGATGTACTTGTCGCCTTGCTTGAACAAGGGGATGATGGTTGTAGCCGTGGCGGTGTAGCCGTTAGCGGTCTGGACGATGGTTGCATCGTCGAGCGGGATGACGATTTCTTCAAGTTTGGGCATCTGTGGCACAAACTGGATGTTGTCGATGCAGATGCTAGCCGTGAAATTGTTGTTGCCATCGAGTTGCGACTTGAATTTGTAGAATTTCTCGGTGGCGTTGGCATAGTCATTGCTGCCGTCGGAGAGTTTGGAATAGAGAGTCGGAGAGAAAGTGGTGACATTGTACTCGCCGCGCTCGGAACTTACAGTATAAGTTAAAGTCAGGGTATTTAAGTTCTTGTTATACTGACCGAAAGCGTTGTTGAGTGTGTAACCTGACATTACCTGGATGCCGGTGCCTGAAAAAACGAAATAGGTGCGGTCGTTGTTGTTGATTTTGAGACCGTCGGCTTCGAAGTTGACTTTAGGCATTTTTGGGGCAAAAGTCACATTGTTGATGCCCAAATTCAGGTTTTTGTCAGTAAAGTTGATGTTAAAAGCGAGGTCGCAAGTTGAGAAGAAATAGGTAGTTCCAGCCATAGAAGTTCTGACAATCATGCCTGAGGTGTTGGCCTGAATCATTTCAGTGGGTTCGTCGTCACTACCGCAGGCGGTGAAGGTGAGCATGATGGCTGCGAGAGCCATGAGAGATAAAAGTTTCTTCATTTTTGAAATAATTTATGAGTTGTTTATAAGTTTATTCTAAGTGTTGCGCCCAGCATTCTGCGCTTGCCTTGCTGCAGGAATTCGTGTCCGATGGAGACAAAGCGGAAGGTGCTGTGACGGGTGTCTGTGAGGTTTGTGCCCCATAGCTGCAGGGTGAAGTCTTTGGCTACCAGTGTGATGTTGGCACCGAGCAAGGCATAGAAAGGTTGCGAGAGTGAGTTAGCCTCGTCCCAGTATATGCGTCCTGCACCGCTCAGGTTGGCACCCAGTCGCAGTTGGCGGCACCAGCGCGACCGGCTGTTGATGTCGATAGTGTGTTGTGCCTCAAGCCACAGGGTGTGCTCGGGGGAGTAGGGTACAAATTTGTCCTTGTAGTCGGCTTTGCCGTCGTTGTACTCCACAAACTTGGCGTTGGTGTAGCCATAGCCGGCATTGAGAGCGGTGTGGTTCCACGGGTTGAATGTGAGCCTGAGTTCGGCACCCCAACTGCGGGTTTTGCCGGCGTTGGTCATGACGCGGCCCGTGGTGGTGCCGTCGGGGAAGATGGTGAGCTGACGGTCGCGGCAATCGAGGTAGAAAACATTGGCTTGCCCGGAGAGTTTTCTATCGGTGGTGCTGAAAGTCGAACCCATTTCAAAATTCCAAGCTACTTCGGGCTTATATCCTACAATTTCATCAACACTGTAGGCTGCTCCGATGCCCAGCATGCGCATAAGACGTTGTTGCAGTACATCACTGAACATTTGGGTGTTAAACCCACCGGCTTTGTAGCCCTTGCTCACATTGAGGAACAAATTGTTTAAGTCATTGATGTGATAGGTGACCGAGAACTTGGGCAGCACTTGCACGAAATGACGGCTCAGGTGACCGCTGTCGTCGATGTCGATTGACTCGTGTGAGTAGATAGATTGAGTCGCTTGCTCAATGATATTGTAGCCAGTGTGGGTCTCGCTATGGTAGTTGAGGTTTGAATGCTCGTAGTCGAGACGGATGCCCGCCGTGAGCGTAAAACGTCCCAAGTCGAGCGATGACTGGTGATAGGCAGCCAGTCCCCAAGTGGGGCAGGTGAAATCACTGCCCAGCACAAATTCGCGGTCATCCCACTGAATGGGATAACCGGGGATGGCTTGGTTGCGGTGGCGCTCAATGAGTTGACTGATGCCTGTGTCCTTGAAGGTGACCGGTGCTTGCATCTTGTAGCGACGATAGAAACCGAAGATGCCTGCAAGCCAGTTGTAGCGTTTGTGGTCGGTGTTGCGCAGTACCAAGTCTTGTGTCACGGCATGCTCCTTGCGTGCCTGTGTGAGGGTGAAGTAGGGTAGCGGCGTGAAGTCCTGGTCGAGTGTCATGTTGTCGTCGATATACTGATAACTGGTGAAGCTCGACAGGCTGATGTCGCCCAACCGTTTCACGATGGTGAGACCGTCGAGGATAGCCGTGCGGCGATAGAAGCAGGTGTCGTTATAGCTGATTTTGCCCGTTTCGGTATATTGGTAGGGATAGCCGCCTTGCTTGCTCACCGAGAGTGAGAGTACATTGCTCACAAACAAGGTGGTCGAGGGCGCCCATTCCAGTTTCACTCGGCCTGAACCTTGGCGCTCCCAGTCGCATTTCTTGCCGTTGTACTGATTGGTGTAGGCACCGTGTGTGGTAGTATAGTAGGCACTTGCCGAGAGTGCAAACCTATTGCTTGGTTTGGCATAATGGCTCAGTCCGGCCTTGAAAGAAGCGTGCGAGGCGCTCTCGAGCAAGATGCGTGTGCCCTGAAAGTTGAAGGGTGAGAGTGTGAAAATGTTCATCACGCCGCCCATGGTATTGCGACCAAAGAGTGTGCTCTGCGGTCCGTGCAGCATCTCGAAGCGTGCGATGTCGAGCAGGTCGAAGTCGTAGTTTTCCTTGCACAAGATGGGGATGTTGTCGATGGTGAGTCCCACGGCGGGCTGGTCGATGCGAGCCCCGATGCCGCGCACATAGATGGTGCTGGTCATGCGGCTACCATAGTCGGGTATGAATACATTGGGTATGGCACCTGTTACAGCCTTGGGGCTGAGCATGTTGTTGGCTTCGAGGGTTGACCGTGACATAGCGGTAGTAGCGATGCCCTGATTGCTCAGGTCACTGCCTTGTTTCACGGCTGTGACGGTAACTGGTTCAAGTACGACAGTGGCAGTAGGGCACTCATGTTTTATCCTTTTGGATGTAGTATCGACTGCAAGCTGCTCTGAGCTCTCGGAGAACTCTGAGGTCTCGGAGATCTCGGTGGAGGGAACCGCCGCCATGTGTAGCGGGAGCAAGCCAATGATGAATATTTTGAATAAGCCTTTTTTCACGGGTGCAAAGTTACGCATTGTTTGTAAAGCTGGCAATAGCTACATGTGGTGATTAAGCAATGATGCTCTCGAATGCGATAGCCAAATAAAAAGAAGTGTAAGTGGAAAGCGCGAGGGGGTTGTTAATAATTTCATTAAAATTCATTTTATAATAAGCAAAAGATTTTGTAAATTTGCACTGAAAAACATACACCTGCCGGTGCTCTTGTCCAGAAAAGGGGTGTGAGTGCTTGTGTTTGAGGCGTTTGTAGATAGATATAAATACTATTAATTGCGAAATTTATAAAACAGCATATTTTAAATTTATGGTTTTAATGGCAATTCAAAGTACTACCCTGGCAGTAACAGCGGCAATCACAGGTATTGTGTTGGTCGTGGGCGCCTTGGTAATTGCTCGCCTTGTGGGTCCCCATTCTTACACGAAGATGAAGGGCGAGCCGTATGAGTGCGGTATTCCCACCCGTGGCGAGAGTATGTCTCAGTTCCATGTGGGCTATTATTTGTTTGCAATTCTGTTCCTCATGTTCGATGTGGAAACGGTGTTCTTGTTTCCGTGGGCAGCGATATGCAAGCAGATAGGCACAACAGCATTGCTTGCAGTAGGAACATTCCTTGTGATATTAATTTTAGGTCTGGCTTATGCTTGGAAGAAAGGAGCGTTGAGATGGAAATAAAGCGACCGAAAATCAAGAGCATGAAGTATGAAGACTTCAAGGACAATGAGTACATAGATCAGCTTGTGGCTGAACTGAACGCATCGGGCACGAATGTGGTGGTTGGCAAGCTTGACCAATTGCTGAACTGGAGCCGCTCAAACTCGTTGTGGCCGTTCTGTTTTGGTACAAGTTGCTGCGCAATTGAGTTTATGTGCTTGGGTGCAGCGCGCTACGACATGGCTCGCTTCGGTTTTGAGGTGGCTCGAAACTCTCCACGTCAGGCCGACTACATCATGTGTCAGGGCACGATTACCTATCGCATGGCTCCGGCGCTGGTGCGCTTGTATGAGCAGATGGCAGAGCCAAAGTATGTGATTGCTTGTGGCAGTTGCACGGTGTCGGGTGGTCCGTTCAAGAATAGCTACTGCGTGGTGAAGGGCGTTGACCAGATTATACCCGTTGATGTGTATATGCCCGGTTGTCCTCCGCGTCCTGAGGCTATGTTCTATGGTTTGATGCAGTTGCAGCGCAAGATTAAGGCATCGAAATTCTTGGGCGGTGACAATCGCAAGGAAGATCGCAAGAAATTTTTTGAGGCCAAGGCAGCCGAGGAGAAGGATGCGGCCTTGCGAGCTGAGCAAATGCGTCTGGCTCATGAGTCAAACGCTCCCGTGCTGGAACAACGATAAGAAACAAATAAAACCTTGACAAAAGGATACATATTAAAATATATGGCAGACATTCAAGAAAAAATAAAAGCCTTGTGCCCCTCGGCCGAGATGGAGACGGTAGACGACCTGCTGCTCGTGACGGTGGCCGATGAGAAATGGCATGCGCTGGCTCAAGCGCTGAAAGACGAACTGCACTATGACTACTTGACCGCCGTTGTAGGTATGGACTGGAAGGAGTCATTGGGTTGCGTCTACTACTTGACCAACACAGAAACCCAAGAGATGCTTCATGTGAAAGTTGCGACAACTGATCGCGAGCATCCGCGGCTGCACACGGTGAGTGACCTGTGGGCAGTGGCCAACTATCAGGAGCGCGAAGTGTATGACTTCTTCGGCATAGAGTTTATCAATCATCCCGATATGCGTCGGTTCTTCTTGCGCAACGACTGGGTGGGTTACCCCCTGCGCAAAGACTATGATGCCAGCCCTGAACTGAACCCGTTGCGTTTGAATCCCGAGGAGAACGAGGATGACACGTACAGCCTGGTGGAACAACCCGACGGTTCGCTCAAGCGCATTGACAAGAAGGTGTTCGGTGCCGACGAGTATGTGATTAACGTAGGACCTCAGCACCCGTCAACCCACGGTGTGATGCGTTATCGCACCTCGATTGAGGGCGAGCTGGTGAAGAAGGTAGACGTTGTTTCAGGCTACATTCATCGCGGTATAGAGAAACTGTGTGAGTCGATGCCCTATGTGTCGACGTTGCTCTATCCTGAGCGATTGGACTACATGGCCGCTCACATGAACCGTCACGCGGTGTGCTTGTGCATTGAGAAGGCACTGGGCATTGAGGTGCCTCACCGTGCTGAGCTGATTCGCATGATGATGGATGAGCTGATGAGGCTGTCGTCGCACTTGCTGTCATACGGCTGCTTGACGATGGACCAGGGTGCAACCACAGCATTCTTCTACGGATTCCGTGAGCGTGAGCTCATTTATGATATCTTTGACAAGACTTGCGGAGGTCGCATGTCGATGAGTTACAGCACGATAGGCGGTGTGGTGCGCGATGTTCACCCCGACTTTATCAAGGATGTGCGCCACTTGTGCGCAGTGATGCCTGAGAAGTTGAAAGAGTATCACAAACTGTTCACCGGCAATGTGATAGCCGTGGGCCGAATGAAAGGCGTGGGCATCCTGAGCAAGGAAGACGCTATTAGCTATGCGATTACCGGTCCTTCGGGTCGCGCCTCGGGCGTGCATTGCGACGTGCGCAAAACGCATCCTTACTCGCTCTATAACGAGGTGGACTTTGACGAGGTAATCCTTGAGGGCGGAGATAGCATGGACCGCTACATGGTGCGCATGAAAGAGATGGAGCAGAGTGTGAAGATTCTGGAACAGTGCTGCGACATGCTCGAGAAAGAAGGCATTGAAGGCGAATACTGCGCCAAGGTGCCCAAGATGATCAAGTTGCCCGCCGGTCACTGGTATCAGCAGGTTGAGGCCAGCCGTGGCGCGTTCGGTGTATACATTGAGAGTGACGGTGACGCCAAGCCGTTCCAGAAACCTTATCGCATGCACTTCCAGTCGCCATGCTTCAATTTGGTGGGTGTGGTAGACCTGACGTGTCGCGACAATCTGTTTGCCGACTTGATTAGCATCACAGCGTCGATAGACTATGTGATACCTGACATTGACCGATAAGGAAGAGAGAAAGCAACGTAAAAAATAACATACACATTATTATATATTATGTTTGACTTTAGTATTGTAACAGGCTGGATTGACAATTTGCTGCGCAACACACTGTCGTGTCCGGATTGGCTCACGTCGACCATTGAATGCTTACTGGTCGCAGTAGGTCTTCTGTTGGCCTACACAGTGATAGCCATGTTCTATATCATGTATGAGCGCTGGGTGTGCGCGTGGATCCAATGCCGTCGCGGCCCTATCCGCGTAGGTCCAGCCGGTTTGCTGCAGATATTTGCTGACGTGTTCAAGATTCTGACCAAGGAGATTGTAACCTTGTGGCATAACGACAAGTTCTTGTTCTGGCTTGCTCCCTTCTTTGTGGTGACTGCGTCGGTGCTCACATTTGCCTGCTTGCCGTGGGGCAAGGGTATGCAGGTGATAGACTTCAACATAGGCGTATTCTTCATCATCGCCGTGTCGTCGCTGGGCGTGCTTGGCATTCTGCTTGCAGGATGGTCGAGTAACAGCAAGTATACCTTGATGGGTGCTATGCGAAGCGGTGCTCAGATGGTGAGCTATGAGCTCTCGGTGGGTATTTCCATTCTGACTGTGGTGTGCCTTGCCGGCACGATGAGCATCAGTGGCATTGTTGAGGCGCAGAACGACGGCTGGTTCCTGTTCAAAGGTCACCTGCCCGCCATCATAGCCTTTGTGATTTACATCATCGCCGCCAATGCCGAGAACAACCGTGGCCCGTTTGACTTGCCCGAGGCAGAGCATGAGCTGACCGCCGGTTATCACAGCGAGTATTCAGGTATTCACTACGGTCTGTTTTATCTTGCCGAGTATCTGAACCTGTTTATTGTGAGCGGTATAGCAGCATTGCTGTTCCTGGGCGGCTGGATGCCGTTGCACATTCCCGGTTGGGATGGCTTCAACCATGTGATGGACTTTATCCCGTCGACCTTCTGGTTCCTGGGCAAGGCATTCTTCATGACCTTTGTGTTCATGTGGATTCGCTGGTCGTTCCCGCGTGTGCGTATTGACCAAATGCTTGCACTGGAGTGGCGCATCTTGATGCCGATAGGCTTGGTGAACCTCGTTGTGATGGCACTGTGTGTGTCGTTTAACTGGGTGTTTTAACAAGAAATTAATAACCTAAAAATATATTCGTGATTATGTCTGAAAGTTATGGTAAAATAACTCAAGTAATCGGACCCGTTGTTGATATTGCATTTGAAGGCGAGGGCGTAACTCGTCCGTCAATCTATACAGCGCTTTCAGTGCCTCGCAACGACGGCTCGAATTTGATACTGGAAGTGGAACAACACATAGGTGAAAACACCGTGCGTTGCGTGGCAATGGACAGTACCGATGGACTGAAACGCGGCACGAAGGTGACCAACTTGGGTCGCCCCATCTCAGTACCGACCGGAGAGCAGGTGAAAGGTCGTCTGCTCAATGTGATAGGTGAGCCCATTGACCACTTGGCCCCATTAGAGGCAACAGAGCGCCGTGCGATTCACCAGCCGGCTCCGGCATTTGCCGACCTGTCGATATCGCAGGAAATCCTTTATACAGGTATCAAGGTGATTGACCTGATAGAGCCGTTCTCGAAAGGCGGTAAGATTGGTCTGTTCGGTGGTGCCGGTGTGGGCAAGACAGTGCTCATCATGGAGCTGATTCATAATATTGCTCATGGTCATAACGGTTTCTCGGTGTTCACCGGTGTCGGCGAACGCACGCGTGAAGGTAACGACCTGCTTCGTGAGATGATTGAGAGCGGCGTTATCCAGTATGGCGAGAAATTCCGCGAAGGCATGGAGAATGGCGAATGGAACCTGGAAGATGTTGACATGGAAGCCGTGAACTCGTCGCAAGCCACGCTGGTGTTCGGTCAGATGAACGAGCCGCCGGGTGCGCGTCTGCGCGTGGCCTTGTCGGGTCTGACAGTGGCAGAGCAGTTCCGCGATCAGGACGGTGGCGGTAAGGACATCTTGTTGTTCATGGACAACATATTCCGTTTTACACAGGCAGGTTCGGAGGTGTCGGCTCTGCTGGGCCGTATGCCGTCGGCCGTGGGTTATCAGCCTACGTTGGCCTCTGAAATGGGTAAGTTGCAGGAGCGCATCACGTCGACCAAGAGCGGTAGTATCACGTCGGTTCAGGCGGTGTATGTGCCTGCCGATGACTTGACTGACCCCGCGCCGGCCACAACCTTTAACTTCCTTGACGCCACGACGGTGCTTAGCCGCAAGATTACGGAGTTAGGTATCTATCCCGCTGTAGACCCGCTGGCATCGACCTCGCGCATCATGGATCCGCACATCATTGGCGAGGAGCACTACAACGTGGCTCAGCGCGTGATTGGACTGTTGCAGAAGTATAACGAGTTGCAGGACATCATCGCCATTTTGGGTGTTGACGAACTCAGTGACGAGGATAAACTGGTTGTGTCGCGTGCACGTCGTGCGCAACGCTTCTTGTCTCAGCCATTCTTTGTGGCCGAGCAGTTTACCGGTGTTCCTGGCGTGATGGTTCCGCTGAACGAGACCATTCGCGGCTTCAAGATGATTCTGGATGGTGAGGTTGACCACTTGCCCGAGCAGGCCTTCTTGAACGTGGGCACGATTGACGACGCGATAGCCAAGGGCGAGAAACTGTTGGCACAAGCTCAGGCATAAATCGCCGTGACAGAGAAAAAATAAACACAATATTAATAACAATTATAGCATCAAATGACACTCAAAATCATATCGGCCGAAAAGATAGAGTTTGAAGGCACCGTAGACTCGGTGACATTGCCCGGAACAAAGGGATTGTTTCAGGTGCTGAAGAATCATGCGGCTCTGATATCGTCGCTGTCGCAAGGCACAATCACCTATGTGACCGGCGGTGAGACTCAAACTCGCGAAATTCTGGGCGGAATAGCTGATATTAAGAATAATGTAGTGTCGGTATGTCTTTATTGACCCGCAGATGAAAAAGGTAATAACCGCAATAGTGGCTCTGGTGATAGTAGGACTCATGGCGTTTGGTTACATGAGCGCGTCGCGACATGCAGCCGAGGGTCATGAAACGAAACTGGACCCGAAAGAGGTGATTTTTGAGCACCTGGGCGATGCCTATGGTTGGGAGGTTCCGTTCTCTCACCACTACCGCATCCCGCTACCCATCATTGTGCGTGATAACGGAGGGTCTTGGCACTGTTTCCTGTCGAGCCGTTTGGCTGACGGTCAGGAGTATGACGGTTTCAAGATTGCTACCGAAGGCGAGCATAAAGGCAAGGTGGTGAGCACAGACGGTAGCCGTCCGCTCGATTTCTCCATCACGAAGAACGCGTTCGGCATCTTTATTGCCGCCATTCTGGTGATTCTGATGGTGTTCAGCATCAAGCGCTGGTACAAGAAGCACGGTATGAAAGCTCCGCGTAAGGGGACCGCCCTGCTCGAGGTTGTGGTGGACTTTGTGTACACTGACACCATTCGGCCCATTATGGGTCGTGAAGCACCCAAATATGCACCTTATTTGCTCACTGTGTTCTTCTTCATTTTGACAATGAACTTGCTGGGCTTGATAGTGATATTCCCCGGCGGTGCCAACTTGACCGGCAACTTGGCAGTGACTCTGGTGCTGGCCGTGTGCACATTCTTGGTGACGAACCTGACAGGTACAAAGGAGTATTGGAAAGAGATTTTCTGGCCCGATGTGCCGGTAGCCTTGAAGTGCCCGTTGCCTCTGATGCCCATTATTGAGATATTCGGCATTTTCACAAAGCCCATTGCGCTGATGATTCGTCTCTTTGCGAACATGATGGGCGGTCACATGGTGGTGATTGTGTTCATCTTGCTGATTTTCATTTTTGGCGCCAATAGCCTTGCAGTGGGTGTGGGCACATCGGTATTCTCGCTTGCGTTCTCGCTGTTCATGCTGTTGCTTGACACGCTGGTGAGTTTCATCCAGGCCTATGTATTCACAATCTTGTCGACGATGTTCATCTCGATGGCGCATGTGAAACATCATGTGCAGGTGGCAGTAGACAAGGAGTAAAAAACAGAAATAATAAAAAACAAAAAAATAATAACAATTAAAACACAAAAACTATGTTAGGAATGATTTTAGCCGCTGACGCACTGGCAAAACTGGGCGCAGCAATTGGAGCAGGTATCGCAGCAATCGCCGCAGGTATCGGTATTGGAAAGATTGGTGGATCGGCCATGGAAGCCATCGCCCGTCAACCCGAGTCAACAAACGACATTCGAAGCAACATGATTGTGATTGCCGCTCTGATTGAGGGTGTTGCATTCTTTGCTCTGATTGTCTGCATTCTTGCAATCTTCCTTTAATAACAGCAAGCGTCCTTATCAATGGAACTTTTTAAGCCTGAATTTGGTTTAGTCTTCTGGATGTTTGTGGCATTCTTGTGCCTGTATTTCATCCTGGCTAAGTTTGCGTGGCCCTTTATCATTAAGAGCATGGAACAACGTGCCGACCTGATTGATAAGGGAGTGGCGTATGCTCAGCAGGCCAAGGCGAACCTGGACAATGCCAAGGCCGAAGCCGACAAGGTGATAGCCGAGGCTCGCAACCAGCAAGCCGAGATACTGCGCGAAGCAGCCAAGATGAAGACCCAAATCATCGAGGAAGCTAAGGCAACAGCCTCAGCGGAAGCCCAAAAGGTGTCTGAGGCAGCGCAAGTTTCAATTGAGCAGGCTCGTCGCGAATCGGAGAAGCAGCTGAAAGAGGAAGTGTCAGAGCTTGCCCTTCAGATAGCCGAAAAGATATTGCGCGCCAATATGCGAAGCGACGCGGCGCAAAAGGAACTTGTAAACAAACTGTTGAACGAGGTTGAGACAAAAAACTAAGCGACTATGAACGACGGACTGATTCCACGCAGATATGCTAAGGCGCTGTACAAGTATGCTCAAGAAAACGGCGATGCGCAAGTGATCTATGAGCAGCTGAAGGTGCTAAATTTCAGCTATTCAGGGATAAATGACCTGAAGAAGGTGATGCTGAATCCTCACATCGCCGATAGCGACAAGAGCCGAATGCTGCTGATGGCAGCAGGAGCCCAGCCAGGAAGTTCGCTCGACAAATTCATATTGCTGGTTCTGAAGAACAATCGTGCAGAATTCTTGCGCAAGATAGCGCTTTCTTATGTTCGCCTGTATAGGGAAGAACATAACATAGCTAAGGTTGAGATTGTGATGGCACGTCAGTTGCCGTCAGATGAGATCAAGGCGATAACCGGCATTGTAGAGCGACAATTGAAAGGAATGACTCTGGAAATCACAGAGCGCATAGACCCGGAAATCATAGGCGGATTTGTCGTAATTATCGACTCGCTCGTTCTGGATGCATCGGTAAAGAATGAACTACAACAATTGCGTTTAAAACTACAAAGGAAATAAGAGAAATGATCAACCCAAGTGAAATATCCGACATATTGAAACAACAATTGAGCGACGTGACCCAAAAGGTGTCGTTCGAGGAGGTTGGCACTGTGCTGGAAGTGGGCGATGGCGTTGCGCATGTGTTCGGTCTTGAGAATGTTGAGGCCAATGAGCTCGTGGAGTTTGAGAATGGCGTGACGGGTGTCGCAATGAACCTTGAGGAAAGTGACGTGGGCGTGATTCTGCTGAACGAGGTGGACTCGATTACAGAGAATATGAAAGTGCGCCGCACGGGCGAGATTGCGTCGATCGAAGTGGGCGAGGGCCTGCTGGGCCGCGTGGTCAATGTGCTAGCAGAGCCCATTGACGGCAACGGCGATATTGAAGGCGACCGCATTCGTCTGCCGCTTGAGCGCAAAGCACCCGGTGTCATCTTCCGCCAGCCGGTGAAAGAGCCGTTGCAGACGGGCTTGAAGGCAATTGACTCGATGATACCCATCGGCCGTGGCCAGCGAGAGCTCATCATTGGCGACCGTCAGATTGGCAAGACAGCGATTGCTATTGATACGATAATCAATCAGCGTTCGTGCTACGATGCCGGCAAGCCGGTGTATTGCATCTATGTGGCGATAGGGCAGAAGGCCTCAACTGTTGCCGCTCTAGTCAACAAGTTGCGCGAATATGGTGCCATGCCATACACCATTGTGGTTGCTGCAACCGCATCGGACTCAGCGTCGATGCGCTACTACGCGCCTTTCGCCGGAGCAGCCATTGGCGAGTACTTCCGCGATACCGGTCGCGATGCGCTGGTGATTTACGACGACCTCTCGAAGCACGCTGTGGCTTATCGTGAAATATCGCTTATCCTCAAGCGCCCGTCGGGCCGTGAGGCTTATCCCGGCGATATCTTCTACCTGCACAGTCGCTTGCTGGAGCGAGCCGCAAAGATTAATGAGAATCAGGATGTGGCATCGGTGATGAATGACCTGCCCGAAGCACTGAAACCCATTGTGAAGGGTGGAGGATCGCTCACGGCATTGCCCATCATTGAGACTCAAGCAGGCGACGTGTCGGCCTATATTCCCACCAATGTGATTTCGATTACCGATGGCCAGATTTATCTGGAGACTGCCTTGTTCAATAGCGGCATCAGGCCAGCTGTGAACGTGGGTATCTCGGTGTCGCGTGTGGGAGGTAATGCACAAATCAAGTGCATGAAGAAGGTTGCCGGTACGCTCAAGATAGCCCAGGCACAGTTCCGTGAGTTGGAGTCGTTCACCAAGTTTGGCGGTGACATTGATGCCGTGACCGCCCGAACCATTGACACCGGTCGCAAGAACGAGCGTCTGCTGGTTCAGCCTCAGTACGAGCCTATGGCCGTTGAGGAGCAGGTGGCACTGATTTACTGCGGTGTGAATGGCCTGTTGCAGAATGTGCCCATTGACAAAGTGGGCGAGTTTGAGAAACTGTTTGTCCATTATCTGCACGGCAAGCATCAAGAAGATGTGCTGGATGTGTTGAAGTCAGGCAAGATTGACGATGAAGTGATGTCGAAGCTCAAGGCTGCGGCATCGGACATTGTTGCAAAATATACCGCATAAAAAATCACACGATAAATGTCGACCTTACGAGAATTAAAAAGCAGGATTGGTTCAGTGGCCTCAACGCAGAAGACGACGAGTGCCATGAAGATGATATCATCGGCTAAGATGCACAAGTTCACCGGCCAGCTGCAGCGCTTGTCGCCCTATCGCGACATGGTGCAGCAGACGCTGAGCCATCTGCTTGCCACTGATGTTGAGTTTGTGTCGCCACTCATTGCCGAGCGCGAGCTGAAACACGTGGGAATCGTGGTGTTCGGTTCAGATGACGGTTTGTGCGGTGCATTCAACATCAATATAGTGAAACGGCTTCAGGAATTGTTGTCGACCGCAGAGAAAACCTATGGAAAAGGAGTGGAGATCACGCTTTTCCCGGTAGGTCGCAAGGTGGTGAAGTCGGTGCGTAAAATCGTAGCTGATGGAGTGAAGGTAGAAACCACCGACTACATGAGCACCCGTAGCAGTTCAGATGATTTGAGCCGTTTCACCGCTATGTTGCGCGAGCGTTTTCTCGAAGGCGAGCTTGACAGGGTAGACTTGCTGTACATGCATTTCAAGTCAACGAGCCGTCAGGTGTTGACCCATGAGCAGTTGTTGCCGGTGAGTTATGAAGCGCTTTCGCAAGAGGCTGATGCCAGCCAGGCCAATAGTCCCTGCATCTTTGAGCCAGATGCCAACAGCATCTTCAACAGCGTGTTGCCCTTGTATGTGCGTTCGCTGATGCAGGATGTGTTCACGCAGAGTTCGGCCTCGGAACAGGCTGCTCGCGTGATGGCCATGCAGACGGCAAGCGACAACGCAAAGGAGTTGCTTGAAACGCTGAACTTGGAGTACAACAAACTGCGTCAGCAGAGCATCACGACCGAGCTGCTCGATATTTTGGGCGGTCAGGTAGAACGATGACACGTTCGGTGCGGTTTCCAATAAAACAGAGTCACGCACACACATGCCGGTTGGGTGGCTTGGAAGAAAAAGGCATAAAGTTTTAATAAGCTATAGATTTATACTTATGACAATTAAGGAGTATTTCTCATCTCTTTTCAAAGGCTTGCACAGCTTGATAAAGGGAATGGAGGTAACGGGAAAAGAACTCGTGACCAAGAAGGTGACTGAGCAGTATCCCGAGAACAGAGACACCTTGGAAATTTCGAAGCGTTTTCGCGGCACGCTGCAATTCATCTATGACGATGAAGGGTATCACAAGTGCATAGCGTGCAAGTCATGCGAGCGAAATTGTCCGAATGGCACGATTCAGGTAATCACGAAGATGATAGACCTGGACAACGGCAAGAAGAAGATGGTCCTGGACAAGTATATGTATGACCTGGGCAGTTGCACGTTCTGCGACTTGTGTGTACTCACATGCCCCACTCAGGCCATCGAGTTCAGCAACGACTTTGAGCAATCGGTGTTCCGCCGTGAGGTTTTGCTCAAGCAGCTCAACTATCTGCCTGAAAAAATCAAGCCCACTCCCGCGCCGGCCGCCAAACCTGCCGCACCCGCTGCCGCCAAGCCGGCGGCTGCCGCCGTGAAGCCTGCTGAGAAGGAGGATGCTACCAAGCCAGCGGCTGAATCAAAGCCCGCCGCACCTCAACCCGAGTCAGAAAATAACGAAAACAAATAAAGATGGATTCAGTAGGAAATATAATTGTCTATGTAGTTGCCGCACTGGCAATCATAGGATGTTCGATTTTAGCTGTAACCACGAAGAAGATACTGCGCTCGGCTACCTATCTGTTGTTTGCCTTGCTGGCGACAGCAGTAATCTACTTCCAGATGGACTATGAGTTCTTGGGAGCGGTTCAGATAGCCGTTTATGCAGGTGGTATTGTGGTGCTGTTTGTGTTTGCGATAATGCTCACACACAAGCCCGGCAAGGACGCTGAGCCACTCACGTCGCACAAGCGATGGATGGGCGTAGGCGCGGCTTGTGCCGGTGTGATAGTGTGTGCAGGCGCGCTGTTCAGTTATGGCAAGTTCTGTTGTGCCAAGTTGCTGCCCGGCGGCAATTTTGACATCAAGGAACTGGGCACGGCTCTTCTGGATACCGACAAGTTCGGTTATCTGTTGCCCTTTGAGGCAATCAGTATCTTGTTATTGGCATGTATAATAGGTGGCGTTGTGATAGCTCGTCGCCGTTAAACAGAGGAGGAGACACAAATGGAAAGCAATATTTTTATGTATCTGATTCCCAGCCTCATCATGTTTGGCTGCGGCGTTTACGGCTTCATCACCCGTAAGAATATGATTGCAATTTTGATTTCGCTGGAGTTGATGCTCAACTCGGTGGACATCAATTTTGTTGTGTTTAACCGATTCCTGTATCCTGATCAGATGGACGGCATGTTCTTCGCTCTGTTTGCCATCGCGATAGCCGCTGCCGAGACAGCCGTGGCGATAGCGATAATCATCAACATCTATCGTGTAGCGAAGAAGGTGGATATCAGTGAAATCACTAAATTGAAATTCTAAGAGTTATGTCGTTTGATTTTTCTATATTAGTTTTAGCACTGCCCCTGTTCATGTTCCTGTTCTTGGGACTCGTTGGGGTGAAAATGGGAAAGAAAATCACTGGCGTAGTGGGCACTATAGCCATGGGCGTGACGCTCTTTATATGCTATAGCATAGCATTGACCTATTTCTTTGGCACCGATCAGAAACAGGTGATAGACGGTGTGCGTCAGAGTGTGTTGGCCTATGACTGGAATTGGCTCACCTTTACCGATAAGCTGGTGGTGAAACTGGGCATTCTGCTCGACCCGATCTCGGCCATGATGCTCATAGTGATTTCAACCATCTCGTTCCTGGTACACCTGTTCAGTTTGGGTTACATGAGCGACGAGTATGGCAAACCCGAGAAAGGTTTCCAGCGCTACTATGCATTCTTGGCGTTGTTCACCTTCTCAATGCTGGGCCTTGTGGTCGCCACCAACATCTTCCAGATGTTCATCTTCTTTGAGATGGTGGGTGTGTCGTCGTATTTGCTCATCGGTTTCTACTACACCTCGCCGGCAGCCATTCATGCATCGAAGAAAGCATTTATCGTGACCCGCCTTGCCGACCTGTTCTTCTTGGTGGGTATCATGGTTTTGTCATATTATACAAACACATTCGACTTCAAAGAGTTGATGGCAAGTCCTGAGTCGGCACTGAGCACTGCTCATGGCCAAACGTTCATGGGTTGCTCGGTGATGGCATGGGCCTTGACGTTTATCTTCATAGGCGGTGCCGGTAAGAGTGCCATGTACCCGCTACACATTTGGTTGCCCGATGCAATGGAGGGTCCCACACCTGTGTCGGCACTGATTCATGCGGCTACGATGGTGGTTGCCGGTGTGTTCCTGGTGGCACGTCTGTTCCCGCTCTATGTGTTGGAGCAGGGCGCAATGAACATTGTGCTGGTGGTGGGTGCTTTCACAGCACTCTATGCAGCAGCGATTGCTTGTGTACAGAGCGACATTAAACGCGCGCTGGCGTTCTCGACCATCTCGCAAATTGCTTACATGATGACGGCTCTGGCCGTATCGAGCAATGTGGGCGAGGGCATTCACGAAGGTGGTCTTGGCTATATGGCCTCAATGTTCCACCTGTTCACTCACGCCATGTTCAAGGCGTTACTCTTCTTGTGCGCCGGTGCTATTATTCACGCAGTTCACAGCAACGAGAACTCGCACATGCATGGCTTGCACAAGTACATGCCAATTACGAGCATCGCGTTCTTGATAGGTTGCTTGGCGATTGCAGGTATCCCACCGTTCGCAGGTTTCTTCAGTAAGGACGAGATTCTGGTGGCATGCTATGAGAAGAGTCCGCTATGGGGCGTATGGATGGCCATTGTTGCCGGTATGACGGCATTCTATATGTTCCGTATCTATTACCTTATCTTCCACTGGAAGAAACATGAGGTGAAAGAGGGTCATCACGCACCTCACGATATGCAGTGGACCATGACGCTGCCGCTCATTATTTTGGCAGTTATCTCTTGTGTGGCAGGTTTCATTCCCTTTGGCGACTTTGTTACTGTCGACGGTAAGCCACTTGAGACTCACACCAACTGGCCCGTGGCTATCTCCAGCGTGTGCATTGCGCTGGTGGGCATCGGTCTTGCCACCAAGATGTATTATAAAGAGAATAAGTTGCCGTCGCAGCTCAAGAGCAAGTTCAACGGCTTGTGGACTGCGGCTTACAACCGATTCTATATGGACGAACTCTACCAGTTTATCACTCACAAGATTATTTTCCAGAAGATTTGCAAACCCATTGCATGGTTCGATCGTCACATCATTGACGGCACGATGAACCTGCTGGCCGACATGACGACCTCGGCGTCGTTTGCCATCCGCAAATTGCAGTCGGGTAGCATTCAGAGCTATGTTCTGGTGTATTTCGTAGGAGCGATATTGCTGGCCGCAATAACTATGGTGATTGTATTAATTTAATGTCAACGGTTTTAAAAACGAAATCAAGATGGAAATTTTCAGTAATATCTTAATTTATTTTGTGATTGTTCCGCTGCTGACGCTTGCGGGACTGGCGCTATGCCGCAATAAGGGAATAGGCGCAATCCGGACCGTTGCCGTTATAGGCGCATCGGCACTGATGGTGCTGGCCATCGCGCTGGTAGCGATATTCCTGCAAGAGCGCGGTGCCGGCAATGAAGCCGAGATGTTGCTCACCGGTAGTTGGACGTGGTATGAGCCGCTGAACATCAAGTTGTCGCTTGGTGTTGACGGCGTATCGGTGGTGATGATACTACTGTCGGCCTTCATTGTGTTTGCCGGTGTGTTTGCATCGTGGAAGATGGATCCGCTGCCCAAGCAGTTCTTCTTGTGGTTCTTCTTGCTGTCGACCGGTGTGTTCGGTTTCTTTATCTCGATAGACCTATTCACGATGTTCATGTTCTATGAGGTGGCTCTGATTCCCATGTACCTGCTGATAGGTGTGTGGGGCAGCGGTAACAAGAACTACTCGGCGATGAAGCTCACGCTGATGCTTATGGGTGGTTCAGCCTTCTTGATGCTGGGCATTCTGGGCATCTACTTCCATTCGTCGGCCGATGGAAATCTGACGATGAATGTGCTTGAAATTGCTAAGAATAATGCAATCCCCGAGAACTGGCAGTTGTTCCTGTTCCCGATGACCTTTGTTGGCTTCGGTGTTTTGGGCGCGATGTTCCCGTTCCACACATGGTCGCCCGACGGTCATGCGAGTGCTCCCACGGCCGTGTCGATGCTTCATGCCGGTGTGCTGATGAAGCTTGGCGGTTACGGTTGCTTCCGCATTGCCATTTATCTGATGCCGTTTGCCGCCAGTGAGTTGTCATGGATATTCTTGACGCTGACGGGCATCAGCATTGTTTATGGTGCGTTCAGCGCTTGTGTGCAGACCGACCTCAAGTATATCAATGCTTATAGCTCGGTGAGCCACTGCGGTATGGTGTTGTTTGCCATCCTCATGTTCAACCAAACGGCGATGACCGGTGCCGTGCTGCAGATGCTCTCGCACGGTTTGATGACAGCCTTGTTCTTCGCCTTGATCGGTATGATTTACGGCCGTACTCACACACGCGACATTCGCGACATGGGTGGCATGATGCACATTATGCCGTTCTTGGGTGTTGGCTATGTGATAGCCGGTTTGGCATCGCTGGGTCTGCCGGGTTTGAGCGGTTTCGTAGCCGAGATGACAATCTTTATAGGCTCGTATGAGAATACCGATGTGTTCCGTCGCGTGCTGACCATCTTGGGCACTTCGTCAATCGTGATTACTGCGGTCTACATCCTGCGTGTTGTGGGCAAGCTGTTGTTTGGCGCTGTGCAGAACGAGCATCACCGTCAGTTGACCGATGCCAACTGGTTTGAGCGTCTGTCAACGACGACCCTGATGCTGTCGGTGGCCATTATCGGTTGCTTCCCGAATTTCTTTGTAGATATCATTCGCGACAGTTTTGTCCCCGTGGTGAAAGCATTGAACGAGTTCTTCCCGGTAGCAGGAATTTAATCAATGAAAGTGTTGAATTGAAAAAAACAGATATAACGAAATGGATTATTCTCAGTTTTTAATTATGCCGCAAGAAATTGGCCTATTGGTGGTCTTCTTGTTAGTATTCCTATATGACACTTTTATGCCCGAACGTTGTCAGAAGGCACTTCCCGTGTGTACGACGGCACTGTTCGCCCTCTATACCGTGTTCAGTTTCCTGCCGGTTCAACCCGGAACGGCGTTTGCCGGGATGTTTGAGTCGAGTGATGCGACCTGGGCCATGAAGGCAATTCTGAATTTGGGTATGCTACTGGTATTGTTGCAGTCAGTGAAGTGGGCCAATAGCGAGTTTGTGGCGGTACGCCGTGGCGAGTTCTACGAGTTGCTGTTGCTCACTTTGTTCGGCATGTTCCTGATGATTTCGGCCCGCAACCTGCTTATATTCTATATCGGCCTTGAGACTGCCTCGTTGCCGCTTGCTGCGCTTGCCGCGTTCGAGAAGCATCACTACGAGTCGCATGAGGCTGCTGCCAAGTATATGTTCACGGCCATCTTCTCATCGGCCATTCTGCTGCTTGGCATCTCGTTTGTGTACGGTATGGCAGGTTCGTTCGACTACAGTGAATTGGCCACTGCGCTTGTTGACAAGAAGTCGGCGTTGCTCATCGCCTCGGTAGCCTTTGTGATTGCCGGTGTGGGCTTCAAGTTGTCGCTTGTACCGTTCCACTTGTGGACTGCCGATGTGTATCAAGGTGCCCCCACCGCTGTGACCAGTTATCTGTCGGTTATCTCCAAGGGCTCAGCCGCATTTGCGTTCCTGGTGATGATGGTTCAGATTTTCGGAGCCGTCTATGCCGATGTGTGGAAGTGGATGCTCTACGCAGTGATTATCCTGACCATCACAATCGGTAACTTGTTTGCCGTGCGTCAGCGCAACCTGAAACGCTTCTTGGCATTCTCGTCAATTTCGCAGGCAGGCTACATCATGCTGGGTATTGTAGCCGCCAACACGCTTGGCATGACCTCGATGATGTACTACATTTTGGTTTACATCTTCTCGAATTTGGGCGCATTTGCCGTGATTGCCGTGATTGAGCGTCAGGCCAACAAGGTGACCATTGATGATTATAACGGTCTGTTCAAGACCAACCCCTGGCTGGCATTCACGATGATGATTGCGATGTTCTCGCTGGCAGGTATTCCGCCGTTTGCCGGATTCTTCAGCAAGTTCTTCGTGTTTGCAGGAGCATTGAAGACCGGCGACACCGCTATCTACATCTTGGTGCTTATCGCATTGATCAACACCATCATCTCGCTGTACTACTACTTGCTGGTGGTGAAGGCTATGTTCATTCGTCAAGACGATTGCGTGATACCCACGCTCAAGTCGCACTGGACTGAAAGGACCGGTATGATACTGTGTTCGCTGGGCATCATCCTCATTGGTCTTGTGAGCTGCATCTACAGTATGCTAAACAGTGCTGCAGAGGCTTCAAGCAATTTGTTTGCGCTGATATAATTTTAAACCCAAATCTAAATGACCTGATTGGGTTAAAAGTTGAATAACGAGCGGTCGGCACTGTGTGTCGGCCGCTTGTATTATAGTGTGTAGATGTTGTTTTTTTAAGATATGGTTGTGTTTGTTAATTTAATTTTATAATTTTGTGACAAAGTATACATTATGTTTTTCGATAAAATATAAAACTGTCATGCGACAAATATTCTCTCTCATTTTGGCCCTGGTCGGTGTGTGCGTGAGTGCACAGACAGTGAAGGTCACAAGTGATGTGACACTGACCGACAGCGCGGCCTATTTTCCGCATCTGAGCCCTGACGGCAAGTATCTGGTGTATGCTCCCACCGATGCGCATCCGCTGTTGTTACAGGAGGTGGCAACGGGGGCAAGGCGAGTGATTAGTGACGAAGGTCTGCCCGGATTTGATGCAGTGTTTGACAGCAAGGGCCGCGTGTGCTTCATGACCATGGAGCGCAGGAGCAATCACTTGCTGTATCGTGGTGTGAGCACATACGATATCGCAAAAGGTAAACTCAAGCGAGTTCTCAATCCACAACATGGCGCGGTGCATATCGTGAACGGCACTCGCGGTACGGCCTTGGTGGGTGAGCACAAGAGTCGAGACTTGAAAAAAGCCGGCACCGTGGCTTGGACTCAGGGTTCGAAACTCATGATTTCGATTGATGGCAAGGTGCGCGAACTGGAGCCGGTGAAGAACACGGTGGGGCTGCTGTGGGCAAGCATTTCGCCCGACGGCACTCAAGTGGCATTTGAGGCTGCGGCCCGCGGCGTGTATGTTTGCGATCTTGAGGGAAATCACCTTGTGTCGCTGGGCATGTATTTGATGCCATGTTGGTATAATGACCACTATCTGGTGGCGATGAGTAATGCCGGCAACATTAGGGTATCGGGTTCAAACATTCATTTGCTCAAGACCGACGGCAGTTTCGCACAACCGCTCACACCCGACGGTATGGCCGCAATTCAGCCCATGGTGAGCGGCGACAAGATTGTGTTTACGACCAAGAATGGGGTGGTGCACGTTATGACTATTTCTATTACCGAATGAAGAAAGGAGGAACCGAACAATGAAAACAAGAATTCTAAGTATACTGATGCTCGCGCTCGTGGCAATGCCGGCGTTTCAACCGGCCGAGGCTCGCCCCAAGGATCGTCCCCGTGTGTTTTTGAACCCTGGTCATGGTGGTTATGACAGTAATGACCGTCCCACGCCGTTCTATTGTTATGGAGTGGGTGACACGGTGCCATACTACGAGTCGGAGTCGAACTGGTATAAGGGCAATGCGCTGATGTCTATACTCAGGAGCAAAGGCTATGAGGTGGCAACATCGCGCGTTGAGAATACTACACTCGACGACCTGGATTTGTTTGAAATTATGTCGCTTGCCGCTAACAGCGGTGCCGACCTGTTCTTCGCTATACACAGCAATGCTACGGGCATTGAGAAGAAGATGAACTTTCCGCTGGCTTTGTATCGCGGCTTCTCGGGAGGTCCGGCTGTAGAGGGCAATGATGAGATTTCCCAGTATATGATGGATGCCCTGGGAAGCAATGGGGCTACAGAATGGACCCGAAAGCCCATGATAGCCGGAGATTGGACTTTCTATGACTGGGGCTACAAGGTGGGTCTGGGCGTGTTGCGCTTCAACAAGTTGCCGGGCATGCTGTGCGAGGGCTCGTTTCATGACTACATAGGCGAGCGTTGCCGTTTGAAGAATGCCGACTACTGCTGGCTTGAGGCTTGGAATCAGTCGCTTGCCATCGATCGTTATTTCTTGAAAGACAAGAAACCCCTGCAGCTTGGCTGTGTAGCGGGTCTGTTGCGAGGCAATGAAGAAAGTCCCTATCAGGAGGCCGGTTATCAGATTTTTGGCGACGACTGCAAGAGGGGAAAAAACGGCTATGAGATGGAACTCTATGATAGTGATAAAAAACTTGTGGCTACCTATACGACCGACAACTACGACAATGGTTTCTACCTGTTCAAGAACCTGAAGCCCGGAGTCTATTATCTGAATTATGCCGGGCAGTATCACGAAATTACGGTCGAGGCGGGCAAGGTGGCCTATCTAAGTTTTCAGGACTTCGTGAGCACTAATCCCGGAGGCATGATGAAAAAGAAAAAACCAACAAAACCAGAATGATATGAAACATTTATTACTCTCAATGATGTGCTGCTGCGCACTGCTTGCCGGTGCGCAACAGGTGAACGTGGTGAGCACCCGGTCGCTGGGTGCGGCGATTGGCGAACCCGCTTATTATCCCGTATTGGATGCCTCGGGCTCACGGTTGCTTTTTGCCGCCGGTGAGCGGTATGGGCTCAAACTCTATGACTTCGGAACCGGCAAAGTGACGCCAGTGAGCGAGGAGCGCTGTGCCGGCATTGACGCTCGCTTTGACCATAGCGGCAATGTTTATTATGTAACGCAATCGCTCAATGAGAATAACCTGATTTATCGCTCGGGCTATTGTTATCATGTGGCAAGCGCCGAGTCAGAATTAGTGCTTGAGCCGCAGCATGGAGCAATGAACTATGCTGTGGGAACGCAGGGTGTGGCGATGCGCGGACCGCGCAAGAACTATGCGTCGGCGCGTAACATCGGTACAGCCGTTGATGTTGAGGGCTCGGAGCTACTCATTACGGTCAACGGCAAGTTGAACCGATATTCTCCGGTCCCGTCGCATGCCGGCTACCTGTGGCCTTCATTGTCGCCCGATGGCACCAAGGTCGCTTTTTGTGCTGCCGGATCGGGAATAATTGTGACTGACCTAAAAGGTAATGTGCTGGCCCGACTGGGCAACTATGAGATGCCTTGCTGGTACAATAACGACTATGTTGTGGCACAGAATGCCACCGACGACGGTCATCAATTCACCTCGTCGCAGCTGTTACTGCTCAAGGCTGATGGCTCTTGGCGTCACGAACTCACGGAGCCTTACTCCATGGCAATGCAGCCCACGACAGCCACCGGCAAGATTGTATACACGACAATCGACGGACAACTCTGTGTGATGGAAATCAGTATTAACGACTAAACTTGTGCCTCACGATGAAAAAGAAAGTATTTTACACACTGGTGATGTTGCTGGTCGCAGCATTCACTGCCGGCAAGGTGGTGGCACAAGAAGTGCCTCATGTCTATATCAATCCGGGCCATGGCGGGCACGATAGCGATGACCGCAATGTGGTGCTTCCGCCGTTTGCCCAAGGCGATACACTGGGTTTTTGGGAATCAAATTCCAATATGTGGAAAGGATTTGCCTTGAAAGAGATACTGACCAAGAAAGGCTACCAAACGAGCATTTCTCGCATCTCGAACACAACGGCCGACGACCTGCCGCTGTCGACCATCGTGTATTTGAGCAATCACAGCGGCGCTGACGTGTTTTATTCTATACACAGCAACGCTTCGGGTAGTGGCGGAGCAACGTTGGTCAATTTCCCGATGGGTTTCTATCGCGGCTACACGGGTCAGCCCGTGATTCCGCGAGCAGCAGACCTGTTGGGTGCCCTTGCTCCCTATATTATTGACAACGAGAGCACTGTGTGGAGCAGTCCCAACTATGCGATTTATGGTGACTGGACCTTCCGTCCCGAGTGGGGAACGCAGGGTTATGGTGTGCTTCGCGGCAACAACATTCCGGCCATCCTTGACGAGGGCTCGTTCCACGACTATTATCCTGAGGCCTATCGCCTTATCAATCATGAATATTGCTGGGTTGAGGGTTGGAGTTTCTCGTTGGGCGCCGATGCCTACTTCGGCCGTTTGGAGCAGTTTGGCCAAGGAATGGTGACGGGTACGATACGCGACGACCGCATTTTGCGCACCGATATTGCCCGAATGCTGGGTGCTGACAAGCGTTTGCCGGTGAACCAGGCTGTGGCGCAGTTGATTGACAGCGATGGCAACGTGATAGACGAATATCAGTGCGACACCATTCGCAACGGTATCTATCTGTTTAAGTATGTGGAACCGGGCACTTATACTGTCAAGGTCACGCATCCCAAGTACTTTGAGCAAACGAAAGAGGTGGAGGTGGCGGCTAATGCCAAGACCTATCTGAACTTTGACTTGAAACGCGTGCGCGATACCCCGCCGGTTGTGGTCAACTACTCGCCGGTGTGGTCTGAAGGTGACGCTCCCGTGCCGTGCAACACACCCATCGTGCTTGAGTTTAACTGGGATATGGACACCGAGAGTGTGGAACAGGCGTTTGAGATAGAGCCGGCTGTTCAGGGTCACTTCGTGTGGGAAGACACGAACTACCGTATGATTTTCACGCCTGACGATGCCTACGACGTGAATACGCACTACACGGTGACACTCAAGAAGACGGCGATGCACGGCGGCGGCACTCCTATGGAGGAGGACTTCACTCTGCAGTTCAGTACGCAGGATCGCAGTCACATCAATAAACTCGCGCTATTCCCCGACGAGGGTGATGCGGTGCATTACAAGGCGGGAGCCTATGTGGAATTCCGTAGCGACTCGCTGCTCAATTCCAAGGACTTGTACACGCACTTCCATGTTTATGACGCTGATGGCAACGCCCTTGAATTCAATAAGCGCAATATCAAGAATAACAAGAAGGGCGATGACTATGGCTACATACGCATCTCGCTGTTGAAGGCTCTTGTTCCCGATGCGGACTACACGCTACAAGTCGATAAGGAGGTGGCTGACACCATGGGTCTGCACTTGCAAGCGCCTCTCACAGTCAACTTTAAGGCGGTCGATGCTTCAGCTCGGGCCGGTGAGGCTATTGTGATTGATGAATTTGAGTCGTCCGAAGGCTTTGCCGTCACAGAGTCTGAAAGTGCCGGAGGTTCACTGAGCGCAAATAGTGACCATTTGTTCGGCAGCAAGTCGTTGCAAGTGGACTATACATTCGCCGATGATGAACCACATGTGCTGACCGTGACTACAGCCCAACCTGAGTCGTCAATGCTTCAAACATCGGCGTCATCCGGGTTTGTGGCGACTGACAAGGTGGGCATTCATGTGATGGGCGATATGAGTTATAATAGGCTAAATCTGTTGTTTGCCGACGAACAAGGCGAGACGCATGAGGTGCCGGTGGGCGACATTACTTTCCATGGCTGGCGATATGTTGAGTTGTCACTGGAGTCGCTACCCGCTGAGAAAAAATATCGTTTTGCCGGCATCTCACTCACCAAGAATGCCACTGTGATGGGCCGCTCGGGAGCACTACGCCTTGACAATCTGGTCAAGCAAAGTCCGGTGGGAGTAACCGATGTGGCCGTCAATACATCGGTCAAGGTAATGCCCAACCCCGCAAGCCACTATGTGGTAGCAACAGCCGACGGCTATATTACAGGCGTTGAACTGCTGAATGGGGCAGGGCAGGTGCTGGTGCGCAATGCGTCGAACTATGTGAATGTTGCCGATGTGCCGGCAGGAGTGTATTTCGTGCGAGTCTACACTTCAGGCAGCATCACGACTCACAAGGTGGTAGTGGCGCATTAATCCGATTTGTGTGATAAGAATATAGCGTATTTTAAGAATTTAAATGGAGTGTGGAAATAACATTTGTTTTCACACTCTTTAATTTTTTGCGGAAACATTGGTTAATAAAAATATTTGTGTGTTAAATTGTGTGTAATTTCTATTACATTCCTTTGTAGGCACGAAATAAAACTCTAATTTTGCACCCAATTAAGAATTTTATTACTTGATAAGATTATTTTAAACATTACTTGGACAACGACGGCTTATGAAAATAATTGCTGAAAGTAGTTCTACCCGCACCGAGTGGATGCTCGTTGACGGCACCGATGTCAAGGAACATGCCTACACTGAAGGTTTGAACCCTTTTTTCCAAACCCGTAGGGAAATCAGTCACAGCATCAGGCTCGAGTTACCTCATCAGTTCTTCAAGCGCCGCTGGGAGCATGTGCACTATTACGGTGCAGGCTGTTCCAGCCCTGAAAAGAACATGATAGTAGAGGCTTCGCTGGTGGCCCAGTTCAAGACACCCGTGACTGTGGAAAGTGACTTGGTGGGTGCTGCTCGCGGCTTGCTGGTGCATGAACCCGGGTTGGCCTGTATCTTGAGTACGGGTTCAAACTCGTGTTTCTACGATGGTGTGAAGATTGTGAAGAATGTTCGCCCGTTGGGTTTTGTACTTGGCGACGAGGGTAGTGGCAACGCACTGGGACGCATATTTTTGAGCGATGTGCTCAAGGATCTCGCGCCCAAGCATTTGAGCGAGGCATTTTTCGCAAAGTTGCGAGTAACCCCTGATGATATCATGAACGATATCTACAATAATCCTCATGCTAACCGCAACCTGAGTTCATACTCGTTGTTCTTGTCAGAGCATCTTGACGATGAGTATGTATATAATCTGATTTTTAATGAGATATCACGGTTCTTTGAGCGCAATATCACGCAATATGACAAGTATCAAGATTATCCCGTGTGTTTTGTGGGATCGGTGGCTTGTCTGTATAGTGAGATACTGCTGGCGGTGGCAAAGAAATACGGAGCCAGCATCCGCAAGATTGTGAACAATTCACTTGCGGGTCTAATTACATATCATTCAACTATTTAAGCTGATTGAAATTAATTTTGCTTGATGTAGGAATCAAGCAATTAACTATGCGGAAACATTTTGAGAGAGGGGCGGCGATGAGGCGTGCGCCCCTCTTGATTTTTTTCGGTGTATATAATTATAAGTGTTCGGTAAAATCAAATATTGGGTTCCGGATGGGAAAGGTGAGATAGTGGTTTCCGGGAATTTTTATGGTGCTCTCGTGGGGTTGTGAGGTGTTGATGATGTGCGTAATTTGCTAATAATCAGATGATACGTAGATGGAAACGTTAGGGTTTGGGTTGTGTGCTTTCGAGGATTTTATTGTGTACTTTCGAAGGATTTCTGTGTACTTTCGTGGTTTTTTTTGAGGGGTATTGTGTACTTTCGTTGCGTGTTTTGTGTACTTCCGAGAGATGTAGGGTATGTAACGATGTCAAAGAGCGTGGGTGGATGGCGAAGATAGTGAAGAGGCGATGTGAATGCTATAGTAAACGCACAGATTAGCAGCCAAGGAAACAATGGAATAAGAGGTTTAGCACTGTTTCGGCGACAGAGTCGCCGACTGCACGAACGGCACGGACGGTAGAGGGGCTGCGACCGGAGTCACAGCATAGAGAGACGGAGGGCCGGCAGAGTGGCGCGGAGCGCGGCGATGTAGCGGAGGCCACCTGTGAAAGATGGACTATTCGATTCTTGATTTTCTTGCGTTGCTGGGCTCGGGAGTACGAGACTGCGTCTCGCAATACGGGACAAGAGGCGGAGGTTGAGGATGCTGCGCGGCGCTGAGTGCACGAGTGACGGCGATGCGTGCGCTGGGTGGCAACTAAATATTTTAATCGGGCACAAATTATTAAAAATATGTATTTAAATCATAAATAACCTAAAATTCAAGAAAAAACACCTTGTTCAGATGCGCTGAAGTGAAATGTTTATATTATTTTTGTAGTTATTAAAGAATAATTCAAGAAAACTAAAAAATAAAGAAAATAGCATATATGTCAATTGCGAAATCATTCAAGGTTTGGGCCATGGTGCTCATGATGTCATTAGCAGCAAACATTACTTCAACCGCTCAGCAGTTGAGCGAAGCACAGCAGGTGCAACTGCAGCAAGCCATTGAATCGTGCTTGCAGCAACACATGGAAGTGGGAAAGGTTAAGGCCAATTCGGTAAAAGTGGCCGACGGCAAGATTTTGCTTGACTTGAACGAGAGTTTTGGTCAAGTGCCGTTCACTCGTGAGTCGATTGCCAAGCTCAAGGCCGATGTGAAGCAGTTGATGGGCGAGGAGTATGGTGATAATGATGTGGAAATTACGATACAGGGCAATGCGATAGACCTCTACTTTGCCGACTACGAAGCCGCCTATGCGCGTCCTCATGCCGCATTCATCACTCCGCAAGATCCTAATCGCCATTATGGCAAGGGCCTTGACAAAAATGTGATAGCTCTGTGGCAGAGTCATGGCTGGTACTTTGAGCCCAAGCTGAACCGCTGGGAGTGGCAGCGTGGCCGACTGATGCAGACGGTTGAGGATATGTACACGCAGAGCTATGTGGTGCCCTTCCTGATACCCATGCTTGAGAATGCCGGAGCCTATGTGTGGGATGCTCGCGAGCGCGACACCCATAGCATAGCTGCTGTGGTCGATAACGATGGAGGCAATGCCCAGTCGGGTTACAGCGATGTGAATGGGAAGAAAAAGTGGCAGACAGGAGCTGATCAGGGCTTTGCCTATCACGAAAAAGAATATAAGGATTTTGAGAATCCGTTTGCCACGGGCACTTATCGTCAAGTGGAGTCGGTGAATAAGGACAAGAACCTCTCGATGGCTCATTGGGACGTAGATATGCCCGAGGCAGGAGAATATGCGCTCTACATCAGTTACAAGTCATTGCCCGGCAGCGTGAAAGACGCTCGTTACATGGTCAATGATCTGGGAGGCTCGCGTGAGTATGATGTGGACCAGACGATGGGCGGTGGCGTATGGGTCTACCTGACCACGGTTCAGCTCAAGAAAGGCATGAACAAGGATGTGGTGACGTTGTCGAACCTATCGAAGGACGACAAGCGTGTGGTTACCGCCGATGCCATCAAGGTGGGCGGCGGCACGGGCAACATCGTCAGGAAGGTGGCTCCCTATACCGAAGAGAATCTTGCCATTGCCAAGGAGAATGGCGATGAGAAATATCTTGCCAAGCCAGGCGTTAACTACAAGTATGTGCCTTGTGGCGACCGTCCTTGGTTCACCATTGGTTCGCGCTACTACCTGCAGTGGGCAGGATTTCCCAATGAGGTTTACTCCACATCGCACGGCATCAATGACTATGTCGATGACTATCGCTGCCGCGGCGAGTGGGTCAATTATCTGGCCGGTGGCTCGGATGTGTTGCCCAATCGCAAGGGTTTGAATATACCTGTTGACCTCTCGCTGGCGTTCCACTCCGATGCCGGAACCACCAATGATGACGGTATCATTGGCACGCTGGGCATCTATTGCACGATGAAGAACGGCAAGTCGTTCGGCAAATATGAGAACGGCACGTCGCGTCAGTTATCGCGTCTGTACACTGATTTGGTGATGAATGAGATATGCACCGATATTCGAGCTAAATATGAGCCCAACTGGACCCGCCGCGGACTGCGCGACGCATCCTACTATGAGGCGCGAGTACCCGAGGTACCGGCTATGTTGCTTGAGTTGCTCTCGCATCAGAACTTTGCTGACATGAAATACGGCTTAGACCCTGCATTCCGTTTTGATGTGAGCCGTGCCATCTATAAGGGTATGCTTAAATTCCTGGCGCAACGTGACCATCGCGACTATGTTGTACAGCCGTTACCCGTCAATTCGTTTGCCATCAGGCAACTGCAAGACAAGGGCGAGTTCTTGCTCACTTGGAAGCCCACACACGACACTCAGAGTCAGAATGCCGACCCCGATAAGTATATCATACTTGAACGAGTGGGTGCCGCCGGCGGTTTCAGAGAGATAGCCACGGTGACCGGCACTGAGCATGTGGTGAATGTTAAGGACAACGAGATTCACTCTTATAAGATTATCGCGCTGAATCAGGGTGGCCGCTCGTTCCCGAGCGAGGTGCTCTCGTGCGGTGTTGCCTCCAGTAGCAAAGGTACCGTGATGGTGGTGAACGGCTTTACGCGAGTGAGCGCGCCCGACTGGTTCGATGCGGGAACCATTGCCGGTTTTGCCGACGAAAAAGACCACGGTGTGCCTTACATGCAACAAATCAACTATGTGGGACCGCAGTTTGAGTTCACGCGTGCCCTTGACTGGCGCGATGACGATGCCGGCGGATTTGGTGCCAGCCGTTCCAGCTATGAGAAGCAGGTGGTGGCCGGCAACACCTTTGACTATCCCGCCATTCACGGCGAGGCTATCATGAAAGCCGGCTACAGTTTCGTGTCGAGCAGTGTCAAGGCCATTGAGGACGGCGAGATGCATTTGCGCGGCATGGTGGCACTTGACCTGATACTGGGCAAGCAGAAAGAGGTGCCAAACGGCAGCGGCTATTATCCCGCCCGTTTCAAGGCCTTCACGCCGGGCTTGATTAGTGCCATTACCGATTTTACAGCGCAAGGAGGCCATGTGCTGGTCACCGGAGCCTATGTGGGTACTGATATTTGGAATAACGGTCCGGAGAACTCCCGCGAGGTGAATTTGGCTCAAAACGTGTTGGGCTACAAGTGGCTCACTGACCAGGCATCACAGTCGGGCGAGGTGACAACCGTTATCACCCAGTTTGAGGAACTGACCGATGGCAAGACCTATGACTTTGTGAGCAAACTGAACGACCGTTTCTATGCCGTGGAGTCGCCCGATGCTATCACACCGGCCGACGACCAGGCTGCTACTATCATGCGCTATACTGAAAATAACATACCCGCCGGCGTGGCATGCGACCGCGGTACTTATCGCACGGTGGTGCTGGGTTTCCCCTTTGAGACAATCAAAGAGACGAGCGACCGTGACGCGCTCATGCACGATGTGCTGAACTTCTTCAATCGCAAATAACGATACTTTATACTGAAACAAAAACAATAATAACAAATAAAAACTCAAAATGATTATGGGACGTATTAATTGCTTCATTCCCTTTGCAAATGTCGAGCAGGCAAAGCTCACAGTTGAACACCTTCAGGCTCAGGAGTTGGTAAATAAGATTTATTTGCTCGCTAATGAGGACGCACAAGGCGGCATGGATGGCTGTGAGGTCATCAAGGTTAAGAACCTCACGGCAAGTGCCACAATGAAGGCCATCGCCGAGAAGGCTGACGCCGACTATGTGCTCTACTACAGCAAATATGACACGCTCAAGTTTGCCCCCTTTGCCGTGGAGCGTTTTGTGAAGCTGGCCGAAGACAGTCAGGCCGGAATGCTCTATGCCGACCACTATAATGTGACCGAAAAGGGAGCCGACAAGGCCCCTGTCATTGATTATCAGAAAGGCTCGTTGCGCGACGACTTCGACTTCGGGTCGGTCTATTTCTTCTGCGGTTGCTGCTTCAAGAAGGCCGCAGCGGCTATGAAGGCTGACTATGAATTTGCCGGTCTGTATGACCTGCGTCTCAAATTGTCGCAGTTTGCCGAGATTTGCCACATCAACGAATTCCTGTATAGCGATGTGGAACTGGACACCCGCAAGAGTGGCGAGAAGATTTTTGACTATGTGGATCCTCGCAACCGTGGTCGTCAGATAGAGATGGAAGCAGCCTGCACCGAGCATTTGAAAGAAATAGGCGGTTATCTCGCTCCTACTAAGGTGGTTGACGGTAAAGAAGTTCCCAACTTCAAACACATAGAGTTTAACCAAGGTCATTTTGAGGTTGAGGCGACGGTGATGATACCCGTGCGCAACCGCATTCGCACCATTCGTGATGCCATTGACAGCGTGCTTCGCCAAAAGACCGACTTCAAGTTCAACCTGATGGTGGTTGACAATTTCTCGACCGACGGCACGCGTGAGGCGATTGCCGAGTATGACGATCCGCGACTGATACATATCATTGCCGACTACTACGACATGGGCATCGGCGGTTACTGGAACCTTGCCGCTCACCATGAAAAGGCCGGCAAGTTCATCGTTCAACTTGACAGCGATGATATGTATAAGGATGAGAATACACTGCAAACCATGGTCAATGCCTTCTATGAGCAGAATGTTGCCATGGTGGTGGGTACCTATCTGATGACCGACATTGATTGCAACCCCATACCTCCCGGTGTGATTGACCACAAGGAGTGGACCCCCGAAAACGGCCGCAATAATGCCTTGCGCATCAATGGTCTGGGCGCTCCTCGTGCTTTCTATACTCCCGTGCTCCGTGATGTGAAGATTCCTAACACCAGCTATGGCGAGGATTATGCACTGGGTCTGAACATCTCTCGCATCTATCAGATTGGCCGCGTTTACACGCCTGTGTATATGTGCCGCCGCTGGGACGACAACAGTGATGCCAGCCTGGATGTGGAGAAGATGAACCGCAACAACCTCTACAAGGACCGCATTCGCACCTGGGAACTCCAGGCACGCATTGCTTTGAACAAGAAAGGCAATTGCTGCTGCAAGTGTGACGAATAATCATGATTGATGAATCTTGTTCAAGACATAGAGGCATTATACGCTCGGCAAATGAACGAGTGGCCAATGGCACGTGACAATTATGCAGCCCTTGATGCTTTGTTGACCCGTGAGTTGTGGCTCGATGACGGCGAGGGCAGGTCGTGTGCCCGCATAGTCTTGCAGCACAACCCCGAACGTGTGCGTTCTACGGCTGCCGATGTAAGTCCTGAGGCAATCAGTCAACGTCCCTGCTTCTTGTGTAAGGAGCATCAGCCACCAGAACAGGAAACTGTGATGTGGCGGTATTCGCAAGAGAATGCTCCGGAAAGACTATACAAGATTCAAATCAATCCCTATCCCATATTCAAGCGCCATCTCACCATTGCCTCGATGCAACATGAAAAGCAAAGGTGCCGATACAGGGAGATGATGGCGCTTGCGCGAGACCTATCAGGTTATGTGATTATGTTTAACGGCGAGGGCTGCGGAGCTTCGGCACCCGATCACTTGCATTTCCAAGCTACATTGCAGGGCAAGTTACCCTTGTGTGGAGAATTGGAGGCTCGCAATGGCGATGGTCTGGACTCCTGCTATGGCAGTTTCAATGAACTGTGGATGGACAACAGATTGGGCCGGCAACTCATCTATATCAGGGCTCATGCCATGAATAGTGCTCTCATTTCTGACATGAACATTACTCTGAAAGGCTGGCGACGCAATGCCTTGTGCTGGTTCAAGAATGATGTTTGGCACTTTGTCTATTTCCCGCGTAGGGCAGGCCGGCCTTCATGTTATGGACAGGGGCTTGGTCAATATTTGGTGAGTCCTGCAGCTGCCGAGTATGGTGGTGTGTGGGTGTTGCCTCGCAAACAAGATTTTGATAGGCTCACACCCGAACTCATCAAATCATTCTATCAAGAGTTGTCTTGTACTTCTCAAGAAATGGAATTTATTTATAATGCTTACGGAAGAGTAAATTAAAAACAAGTATACATATGAACACACAACCCACAGTCAGAGTAGGCATCATGAACGAGGCATCGGTTGACTTCGTTCTGAATGGCAACTATAAGGTTAATGGCATGGATTGCACTGGCGAGCAATCGGTGTCATGCAATGGTTGCAAGGTGTCGTGGAACGGAATCGGTTATGAAGAATTGCTTTTTGAGCCGGGTGACTGCGATGCTTGTTCTTTCACGCTCAAGAATGTGACTATAGGGGTAAGCTTTCACTGGAAACGGCAAGAAGACCAGACTTTTAAGGGCTCTCTTAAGCTCATTGTTGAAGACGACAAGGTTACCGCCATCAACATTCTGCCGGTTGAAGACTACTTGTTGAGCGTGATTTCAAGTGAGATGAGTGCGAAGGCCTCGCTTGAGTTGCTCAAGGCTCACGCCGTGATTTCTCGCAGTTGGCTTTTGGCGCAAATCCATAAGGACACACTCAATGACGCCACTGAAGGGCACGAACACAGTTCATCGCCCGACGAGGATATCAAGTGGTGGGATCGTGACGACCATGTGAACTTTGATGTGTGCGCCGATGACCATTGCCAGCGTTATCAGGGCATCACTCGAGCATCGACCGAGACGGTGTTGCAAGCCATCAAGGCCACTTGGGGACAGGTGCTCACATATGGCGGTGACCTGTGCGATGCACGTTTTTCCAAGTCGTGCGGTGGTGTGTATGAGGAGTTTGAAAATTGCTGGGAACACAAGCATCATCCCTACTTGGTGGCGCGTCGCGACACCGACGACGAGATGAACTTCCCCGACCTTACGCGTGAAGACAATGCCGCCGAGTGGATTCTCTCGGCACCCGAGGCTTTCTGCAACACACG
Organism: uncultured Bacteroidales bacterium; assembly: GCA_946412245.1. Classification (GTDB taxonomy): domain Bacteria; phylum Bacteroidota; class Bacteroidia; order Bacteroidales; family Muribaculaceae; genus Sodaliphilus. The sequence continues at coordinate 41,093 of CAMKGM010000001.1, read as the reverse complement.
CGACCCCGAAATTCTCTCGCAGGTGCTCAATGACTACGATCAAGAAACGAAAGATTTCTATCGGTGGAAAGTAGAGTACACGCAAGAACAGATTGCCGACCTCATTCGTCGCCGCACCGGTGTTGACTATGGCCGCATTCGCAACCTTGAGCCGGTGGCGCGCGGCACCAGTGGCCGACTCTATAAACTCAAGATTGTGGGTGAGAAACAAACCCGCACCATTGGCAAGGAACTTGCCATACGCTATGCGCTGAGCGAATCATGTCTTTATAGCTCGGCTTTTGTGGTCGAGAAGCATGACATTGACGGAGACGGTTACCCCGGCAAGTTCGTGTTGCGCGGAGCAGGGTGGGGCCATGGCGTGGGCCTATGCCAGATTGGTGCCGCAGTGATGGGTGCCAAGGGTTACGGCTACAAGGATATCTTGTTGCACTACTTCATTGGTGCAAGTATTGAACAGCAATATTAAGTATAAAATTCATATTTTTCATAAATTATGGGAAAAGATAAAACTAAAGTAACCAAGAGAAATCCCTGGGCATGGATACCTACGTTGTATTTTGCTCAAGGTTTGCCTTATGTGGCCGTAATGACAATTTCAGTTATTATGTACAAGAGGTTGGGTATGTCTAATACCGATATAGCACTTTATACAGGCTGGTTGGGACTGCCTTGGGTTATAAAACCATTTTGGAGCCCCTTTGTCGACATCATCAGAACTAAAAGATGGTGGGTGTTGATAATGCAATGGGTCATAGCTATTGCATTGGCAGGTATTGCTTTCACGATACCGACGGCTTGGTGGGTACAGCTTACGTTCGCGGTATTTATGCTCATGGGATTTGCTTCGGCCACTCATGACATTGCTGCTGATGGTTTTTATATGTTGGCTCTCACAGAACACGAACAGTCACTTTATGTAGGTATTCGTAGCACTTTCTATAGGATTGCAACAGTTATGGGGCAAGGAATTCTTGTTATCATTGCAGGTTTGATTGAAATGAATTCCGGATTGAAGCCTGTTGAAGTGAGTTTTGATGTGAATCCTAAAATTGCTCAGTCGGAATATGCTTTGCCAACTGTCAATATAACAGATTCTCTATCAAATCATGAAATACAGTTTGTGACGAGTGCTTCAAATATTTCGATAGGTGTCTCAACACCCGAAACTGTTCAAAATCAATCTTTTGCCGATTTCGCTCAGTTAATGCTCGATTCGGTTAATAACATGAATATTATCAATGGTTTTAACACCACTGGCGAAGTTGTTAATCGTAGTAAGAATGTTACTGATGTCTCTGCTAATAAAGAAAAACAATGGAGTGCCTTCCGTGTATGGTTAAGTCAAACTTTTGGCGATCATATTTGGGGTAAAAAAACTGAGACATCCGATGACGAGAATAAGGATAACAATATTGCAATTGTTGCTGTTCGACTGAATAAAAAACCTGAGGCTAGAAAGGATTATATTCTCAATGTATCTCAAAAAGAAGGTGATACTGGTATTAAATTGGTTTCTGATGGCCGATTAGTGTTCAATGAAAATAATTGGGAGAAACCAGCATATTTGTATTACACCATCGATCACAAGATTAAGGATAGCGTGACTGCCAAGTTTGCAGGTTCTTCAGGAAATATTCCGTTAGCATGGGCTATCGTTTTTGTGGTACTATCTCTTTTCTTCTTTGCTGTTGTTCTCTATCATACTTGGGCATTACCTAAACCTGTAACCGATGCTAATCAAGAAAAGAAGACTGCACGACAGATTTTCTCAGAGTTTGTAGATACCTTTAAAACATTCTTTACAAAATTTCCTTTATGGCAAACTGTCGCAGCCATCCTTTTCATGCTCTTCTACCGCTTTCCAGAAGCTCAATTGACCAAAATTATACAGCCGTTCCTTCTTGACCCAATTAATGCCGGAGGTCTTTCTCTGAGCACTGGTGAAGTGGGCTTGGTTTATGGTACAGTTGGTATTATTGGTTTGACTATTGGCGGTATTATTGGTGGCATTGTGGCTGCTAAAGGGGGGCTTAAAAAATGGCTTCAGCCAATGGCATGGAGCATGTCTTTAACATGTTTGACCTTTATATATCTCGCATTCACCCAGCATCAAGATTTGCTTACAATTAACATTTGCGTGTTTATCGAGCAGTTTGGCTATGGTTTTGGATTTACAGCTTATATGCTCTACCTGATTTATTATAGTGAGGGCAAATATAAGACGGCACATTATGCTATATGTACTGGCTTTATGGCATTGTCAATGATGACTGGTATGATAGCTGGATGGATTCAGGAAACTGTTGGTTATAGGAGTTTCTTTGTTTGGACAATGATATGTTGTGCCATAACTATCATTGTTGCCATGATTGTGAAAGTTGATCCAAAGTTTGGTCTTAAGAAAAATGAAGACAAATAGTTGATGAATTAATTTCTAAGATTAAAGGATTTGATCAAAGAGTTGTTAATCATAAATTAAAAAGTATAGGTTTCTAAAAGTTTATATATGACTACGAAGCATTTATATATCATAGCTGGTTGTAATGGGGCGGGCAAAACCACTGCATCCATTAGTGTTCTGCCTCAGTTGCTGCAATGCACCCAGTGGGTCAATGCCGATGAGATTGCTCGCGGTCTGTCTCCATTCAATCCGCAATCAGTAGCCGTTGAGGCTGGCAGAATCATGCTCCAACGCATTCAGCAACTGTTGGATATGAATGAAACTTTTGCTATTGAAACTACACTTGCAACGCGTAGTTATCACAAACTGGTGACTCAAGCACAAGAACATGGTTATTATGTGGAGCTTTTCTTCTTCTTTTTGCCTTCGCCTGAGGTGGCCAAGAACCGTGTTGCACATCGTGTGAAAAATGGTGGCCATTTTATACCTGATGATGTGGTCGAAAGGCGTTTTCACCTTGGTTTGAAAAATCTGAAAGAGATTTATATGCCCATTGTTGATGAATGGACTGTCATATATAATTACGAAAAAGAACACATGATGGCCCATGGAATCAAGGGGCAAGTCTACAATGTTGAAGATGCTGTTTTATACAATGATTTTATGATGATAAAAGAACCGACAACTCCATATGATTCTGATTTCTCGAAACGGCTGATGGATTGTTGCAGAGAAGCAAAGCTTAAGATGATTAAAGAGTTGGCTCTGCACGATGAACTCGTGGTGGAATCTGACCGCAACGGTAATCCCATTTGGGTGAAGGCTCGTGAGATTCTTGAGAAGAATCCCGACCTCACGCTTGAGGATGTTGACTATACTCCTATCAACATTGATATAAAAGAGATTCTAAACGGTAAAAATTTAAGTTAGCGATTTAAAAGAAATAAGTGTTATGAAAAAGATATTTTTGACATTGACAATGTGCATGTTGGTGGCTATGGTGGCAATGGCACAGGTGAAACCGGGCATCGAGGTGCTGCGTGACATGGACTTTGCCCCCTTGCAGGGCAAGCGGGTGGGGCTGGTGACCAACCCCAGCGGCATTGATAATAACTTGAAGTCGACCGTCGACATCCTTAATGAGGCACCCGGCGTGAAACTTGTGGCCCTTTATGGTCCTGAGCATGGTGTGCGCGGCAATGCGCATGCCGGCGATGCCGTGGGCGATGAGGTTGACTCAAAGACGGGTATCAAGATGTACTCGCTCTTTGGCAAGACCCACAAACCCACCCCCGAAATGTTGCGCGACATTGATGTGCTGGTCTATGACATTCAGGACATAGGCTGCCGCAGTTACACCTTCTATGCCACGATGGGCGTGTGCATGGAGGCGTGTGCCGAGAATGGTAAAGAATTTATGGTACTCGACCGCCCCAATCCGCTGGGCGGCAACAAGGTGGAGGGTAACCTGGTGGAGGACGGTTACTACTCGTTTGTGAGCAAATATAAGATACCCTACATTTACGGTCTCACTCCTGGCGAACTTGCCACATTCCTGAACGAAGAAGGAGGCTATATCAAGGGCAAGGCCAAACTCACCGTCATTCCCATGCAAGGCTGGACTCGCAACATGAAGTTCCGCGACACGGGTATGCCCTGGGTGTTGCCTTCGCCACAGGTGCCCACGCCTGAGAGCGCATTCTTCTATCCGCTGAGCGGTATTTTGGGTGAGCTCTACATTTTCAATACAGGTATTGGCTACACCCTGCCGTTCCAGCTGTTCTGCGCCACATGGGCCGATGCCGACCGCGTGGCCGACGCTATGAATGCCTTGAACCTGCCCGGACTCAAGTTCCGACCCATTAATATCAAGCCATTCTTCGCCACCAGCGTGGACGTGAACCAGGAGAAGAAAGAGGTGCATGGTGTGCAGACCTATATTACCGATGTTGATGCGGCCAATCTCACGCTCACTCAGTTCTATTTCCTGCAGGTGATGCATGAGTTGTATCCCGATGTGAAGATTTTTGAGCAGAATCCCAAGCGCTATGCCATGTTTGACAAGGTGTGCGGTACCGGCAAGATTCGCGAACTATTCACGAAACGCTACAAAGTGGAGGATATGGCCGATTATTGGAACAAGGATGCTGACGCATTCCGTAAACTTTCGAGCAAGTATTACTTATATCATTGATACAATTGACTGACGCGTCATGAACGAGGCTTATAAGACATTTTTGCGCAACATCTCGTGGTATATTCCTGACGATAGGGTGTATACCGACGACCTGCGTTGCCTCACATGGGGCACCGATGCGGGCTTCTACCGGCATATTCCCAAGATTGTAGTCCGTGCCCGAGATGAGCGTGAGGTGTCGCGACTGCTCAAGGAAGCCAATGCGCTGCGCTTGCCGGTCACTTTTCGTGCGGCAGGCACCAGCCTGTCGGGGCAAACGTGTACCGACTCTATCCTCATTGTGGCTGGCAAGAACTGGGAAGACTATGAGATTTCGCCCGACGGTGAGGTTATCACCATGCAACCCGGCTTGGTGGGTGCTCAAGTTGACAAGTTACTCAAGCCTTACGGACGCGTGTTCTCGCCCGATCCGGCCTCAAAGAGTTCGGCGATGGTGGGTGGCATAGTCATGAATAACGCCTCGGGCATGAGTTGCGGCACGCACGCCAATAGCGACAAGGAGTTGTTGTCGATGCGCATCGTTTTTGCCGATGGCACCGTGCTTGATACGGGCGACGAGGCAAGCCGTAGGCAGTTTGCTGCCTCGCATCACGACTTTATCACGGCCATTGAGCATCTTCGTGACCTGGTCATGGCCGACGAAGAACTGGTGGCGCGCATTCGTCACAAGTATTCCATCAAGAATGTTACGGGTCTCAATATCTCGCCTTTTGTGCGGTTTACCGACCCATTTGATATCATTGCTCACCTGATGGTGGGCAGCGAGGGCACGCTGGGTTTTGCCAGCCGTTTCACCATGCGCACGGGGCATCTTTATCCTCACTCGGCAAGCGCCATGCTCTATTTTGAGGATATGCGCAAGGCGTGTGAGTGTGTGGTGAGGCTCAAGGACGGGCCTGTGGAGTGTGCCGAAATTCTTGACAAGAAGTCGCTCGCCTCGGTCGAGGACAAGACGGGCGAGGGGCTGACAGCCATCCTCATTCGCACCTCAGCCGACTCTAAAGAGCAACTGAGCGAGAACATAGCGTCGATTATGAAGATTCTTGACGACTTCAGCCTCTATGTTCCCGCCAGGTTCACTGATGACCCTGCCGAGTATGGCAAGTACTGGGCCATTCGCTCAGGCGTGTTCCCCGTTGTGGCGGGTACGCGGCCGCTGGGTACGACAGTCATCATAGAGGACATTGCTTTCCATATTGCCGATTTGCCCGATGCTACCGTAGACTTGGTGAATATGCTCAACGAGCATGGCTACGACGATTGTTGCATCTATGGTCACGCGCTTGAAGGCAACTATCACTTCATCATCGCGCAGTCGTTTGACACCCCTGAAAAGGTGGCGCGCTATCAGAATTTGATGAACGAGATTGTGAAGCTCGTGGTTGACAAGTACGACGGCTCGCTCAAGGCCGAGCACGGCACGGGCCGCAACATGGCGCCCTTTGTTGTGAAAGAGTGGGGAAGCAAAGCCTTTGCCGTAATGCGTCAGGTCAAGGAACTCTTTGACCCGAACGGAATATTGAACCCCGGAGTCATTTTCAATGCCGATCCTGAGTGCTTCATCAAGAACATTAAGCCGTTGCCGCTCACCAATCCTCATGTGGACAAATGCATGGAGTGTGGTTTCTGTGAGGTGAATTGTGTGGCGGCCGGACTCACGCTCTCGTCGCGTCAGCGCATTGTCGCTCAACGCGAGATCTCAAGACTTAAAGCCACAGGTGAAGAGCCCAAGCGACTGGCTCGTCTTGAAAAGCAATATCGCTATTATGGCAACAGCACCTGTGCGGCCGACGGACTGTGCAGCACCTCTTGCCCCATGAAAATCAACATAGCCGACCTCACTCACGACCTGCGAGCCCATCAATTGACCGAAGGGTCAGCAGGCTACAAGCTGGGAAAATACTGCGCCCGTCATCTCAATGTGGCGCGGACAGGTCTCAAGGGTGTGCTCTATATGGCCGATGCCGCTCACTTCGTGTTGCGCGACCGTGGCGTGACCACGATGGGCAAGGCCTTGAACAAGATTGGAATGCCGCTATGGACTGCCTCTTTGCCCAAGGCGCATCGTAACAAGCCATTAGCCACTCCGGAGCAAGCAAAGAAGGTGGTATACTTCCCCAGTTGTCTGAATCAGACAATGGGACACTCGCATCAGGGAGCCAAGAAGGACTTGGTGCCCACGGTGGTGGCATTCTTGCGCAAGGCCGGTTGGCAGGTGATTATGCCTGAAAACAAGAAGCAACTGTGCTGTGGCATGATTTGGGAAAGCAAGGGAATGCCCGACCTGGCGAAGCAAAAGGCTCTGGAGCTGGAAAATGCTATGTGGTCTGCAAGCAACCGAGGCGAGTATCCCGTGGTGTGCGACCAGAGCCCGTGCCTGCACCATATGCGCAAGCACTTCACGCGGCTCAAACCGCTCGAACTCATGGAATTTGTGCACGACTATGTGGCTGAAGACCTTGATTTCCATATTACCGACGAACCCGTGGCGTTGCACCTCACATGCTCCACGCGTCTCATGGGCATTGAGAGCAAATTGCTGGAATTGGCCAAGCGTTGCTCCTCGCAGGTGCTTGTGCCTGAGGGGGTAGGGTGCTGCGGTTTCGCGGGCGATAAAGGTTTTACGCGCCCTGAGCTTAACGCTTACGCTTTGCGCAAGTTACGGTCTCAAATTCAGGCCGCGGGCATCAAGCGAGGTTTCTCCAATAGTCGCACATGCGAAATAGGATTGACGACTCACGGCGGGGTGCCTTACCAGTCGCTGATATATTTGATTGACGAATGTACAACAACAAAAGAACAAGATAATGGCTAAATCAAAACGAATACTGGCGCTTGACGTGCTGCGTGGCATCACTATCGCAGGCATGTTGCTGGTGAACAATCCAGGTACATGGAGTAGCATCTATGCACCGCTGGAACACGCTGAGTGGGAAGGGCTGACTCCCACCGACTTGGTGTTCCCCTTCTTTATCTTTGTGATGGGCGTATCAATGTTTTTCTCGCTCCAGAAGTTTAATTTCAAACCCACCGGTAATGTGATGTGGAAGATTGTGCGCCGCACGGTGGTACTCTTCCTTATCGGTTGGGCAGTATCCTGGTTCTCAGTGGGGTTGCGCACTCTCTTTAATCCCGATGTGGACTTTGTGGACCGCGCAGTGTATCACTTGCGCATTTTGGGTGTGTTCCAGCGTCTGGCTCTGGTCTACTTCTTCGGGGCCTTGTTGGCAGTCACAGTGAAGCACCGCTTCATCCCCTGGCTCATAGGGTTGATTCTCGTGGCCTATGCCATCATATTGGCTGTGGGTCATGGCTATGATATCAGTGCCGACAATATCATTGCCCGCATCGACAATGCTGTGCTGACCGAAAATCATATGTACTCTGAGGGTGTGTTTGAGGGCATTATCGCCTTTGATCCTGAGGGTATTCTCAGTACCTTGCCCTGTATTGCCCATGTGCTCATAGGCTTCATGGCGGGCAAAATCATCTATTCCATTCACAACAATACCGAGCGCATCGTCAATTTGGCGCTGATGGGTATCGGTATGCTGCTTGCCGGCTGGTTGCTGCAGTATGGCATTCCCTGTGGCAAGAAGATGTGGTCATCTACCTTTGTGCTCATCACTTGTGGCATGGCATCGTGCATACTTTCTTTGCTCATCTACATCATTGATGTCAAGGGCCGAAATCGCTGGTGCCGTTTCTTCCAGGCGTTTGGCATGAATCCGCTATTCTGCTACTTGGTTGGCACAATTTTGTCGATTGTTTTCGGAACGGTCAAGTTTGGAACCAATGCCGCCGGCGACCCGGTGAGCATTCACTCGCTCATTCACGATGCCTGCAAGGCCATTACATGGTCACCTGAGGCTGCATCGTGCCTCTATGCCATTGTGTTTGTGTGCATTTGCTGGCTGTTTGGCTACATATTATATAAGAAGAAAATTTACATAAAAATATAAAAAAGACTATGATTTTAATTGCTGATTGCGGATCGACCAAGATAGATTGGTGTCTGCTTAACGGAAGTGAGAAGGTCGCTCAAATTTTTACGACCGGAATGAATGCTTTGTTGATGACCGAGGACGAGATGACCCAACGCATCAAAACCGAACTGATGCCTCACTTGGCCAACTACAAGATTGACGAGATATATTATTACGGAGCAGGAATTATCTCAGATGAAATCAAACAGCAGGTGGTCAATGCTTTGCGTGCCAATATTCCCACCGCAACCAAGATTGAGGTCGATACCGACCTGCTTGCTGCTGCACGGGCGCTGTGCCAGCGTGAACCGGGCATTGCCTGCATCATTGGCACCGGTTCCAATTCTTGCTACTACGATGGCGTGAAGGTGGTGGACAATGTTTCGCCACTGGGTTACATTCTGGGCGACGAGGGCAGTGGTGCCGTCATGGGCAAATTGCTGGTGGGCGATGTGCTCAAGAAACAACTTCCTGAACACATTTGCGAGAAGTTCCTCAAGGAGTATGACCTGGACCGCACCAAGATTATCGAGGCAGTGTATCGCAAGCCCGCCGCTAACCGTTTCCTGGCTCAGTTCGCTCCCTTCTTGGAGCATAATATGGATGTGCCCGAGGTGCGTAATATCGTGTTCCGTTCGTTTACCGACTTCTTTGTGCGTAACGTGGCAAACTACAAGAATTACAAGGAACTGCCCTGTAACTTTGTGGGTTCAATAGCGCTCATTCAGAAAGAAACTCTGCTGGAGGCCGCTCAGCAGTTGGGAATCACTATTGGCAAGATTATTCAGGACCCGATGGAAGGTCTCATCAAATACCATTCTACAGCGGTGTGATGTTGCTTTCTTATTGTACAATCTTTAATAAACATTTAGATTATGGCTTTTGTCAAAATTAGCGAGCAACCCTCGCTCTACAACAATCTCGAAAAAAAGTCGGTTCACGACATTCTCACAGAGATTAATCAAGAGGACCACAAGGTGGCTGATGCGGTGCAAAAAGCAATTCCTCAGATTGAGAAATTGGTCGAGGGTATAGTGACTCGCATGCGCGAGGGGGGGCGCATTTTCTATATGGGAGCCGGCACTTCGGGCCGACTCGGAGTGCTTGATGCCAGCGAGATTCCACCCACTTTTGGGGTTGGTTCGGGTTGGATTATCGGACTCATTGCGGGTGGTGATACCGCTCTGCGCAATGCTGTCGAGAAAGCCGAGGACGATGAGCATCAGGGATGGAAAGACTTGCTTGAACATGGTGTTAATGAACTGGATACGGTGATAGGCATAGCCGCATCGGGAACAACACCCTATGTTATAGGCGCTTTGCGTGATGCCCGTGAACACGGATGCCTCACTGGCTGCATCACAAGCAACCCCGATGCCCCCATCTCACAAGTGGCCGAGATTCCTATTGAGATGATTGTGGGACCCGAATATGTTACTGGCAGCAGTCGCATGAAATCGGGAACGGGGCAGAAACTCATCTGCAACATGATTTCAACCACTGCCATGATTCAGATGGGCCGTGTGAAGGGCAATAAGATGGTCAATATGCAGTTGACCAACAACAAACTCGTGGACCGCGGTACGCGTTGGGTGGCCGAGGAACTGGGTCTGTCGTATGACGAGGCGCAGCAGTTGTTGCTCAAGTACGGCTCGGTCAAGAAAGCTACCGATGCCTATCGTGCACAAAATCAGTAAAAGAAATGAAAAAGATAATTTTGTTGGTAATGGCCTGCGTGATGGCACTTGGGGCGGTGGCACAGAACCAGCCGGCCAATACTGACGTGTATTATGCCCGAAGAGCGTCGCTCTTCCAGTACCTGCCCATTACCAAGAACGACATTGTGTTCTTGGGCAACAGCCTCACTGACGGCTGCGAGTTCAACGAGCTCTTTAACAACCGTCACATCAAGAACCGTGGCATTGTGGGTGACATTGTGCAGGGGTTGATTGACCGCATTGACCCCATTCTCAAAGGTAAACCCAAGAAAATCTTCATCCTGAGCGGTGTGAACGATGTGTCGCACGGTGTGAGTGCCGACAGCATTGCACGTGCCACCGAGAAACTCATTGTGCTCATCAAGCAGCATTGTCCCAAGACTAAAATCTATCTCCAAAGCATGCTCCCTTTCAACAACGATGTGCGCATGTGGAAGAATCTCAAGGATCGCGAGCAGGTGGTGGTTGACGGTAACAAGGCGCTTGAGCAAGTGGCCACACGTCAGCATGTAACTTGGATTAACCTGTATCCGCTATTTGCCAACAACGAGGGTAAACTGCGGCCCGAACTCACCAACGATGGCCTACATCTCATGGGCGAGGGCTACCTCATTTGGCGTGATGCCCTCAAGCAGTATGTTAAATAGCGAGACATTTGTAATTTATTAACCTAAAAACCTTAAAATCATGATGAAAAAAGTTGTTGTAATCTCAACCAGCCTGCGTGCCGGTTCTAATAGCCATGCTATGGCTGAACAGTTTGCCGAAGGCGCAAAAGCCGCTGGTCATGAAGTGGAATTCATCACGCTGCGCGGAAAAGAAATCAAGTTTTGCATAGGTTGCCTGTCGTGCCAGAATACGGGCGCTTGTGTGTTTAAAGACGATGTGCCGGCAATCATGGACAGTGTGCTCAATGCCGACGTTGTGTGCTGGGCAACACCCATATACTACTACGAGATGTCGGGGCAGATGAAGACACTTATCGACCGCATGAATGCCATGTATCCCAAGGATTACCGCTTTCGCGACATCTACCTGCTGACCACGGCTGCCGAGGACGAGGACTATGTTCCGGCGCGTGCCGAAAGCGGACTGCAGGGATGGATTGACTGCTATGAGAAATCGGCTCTCAAAGCGCATCTGTTTTGTGGTGGGGTAGGCGCTCCACGCGACATTGATGGCAATGCCAAATTGCAAGAAGCCTTTGAATTGGGTAAAAGCATTTAAGCTATGGGCAATAATCCTTCCGGAAAAGACTATGTGGGCAGCGATGAGTTGTATGCCAATGTGCAGAAAACCATGCGCCTGTGTGCCGAGATGAATACAGGTTATCACACCGAGCAACAAGTGCGTGAATACTTGCGAGAGATTACCGGTAGCGAGATTGACGACACGGTGCGTGTGTTCACACCGCTGAATATCAACTACGGACTCACCACGCGATTTGGTCGCGACTGCTTTGTTAACTTTGGCTGCACCTTCTTGGCACTCGGGGGCATCACGATTGAAGATGGTGCCTTTATTGGGCCGCATTGTGTTCTGGCTACCGAGTATCACCCCGAAGACCCGGCCCGACGGCATTCATTGCTCACCAAGCCCATCGTCATTGGCCGAAATGCATGGCTGGGTGCCGATGTGAAGGTGTTGGCGGGTGTCACCATTGGAGAGAATGCCATTGTTGCAGCCGGGAGTGTCGTGACCCGTGATGTGCCGCCCGATATAGTGGTAGCAGGAAGTCCTGCACGCATCATCAGGCCCATCAAAAAAGATTGAATTACAGACCTTTTCGGCTAATGACCGAATTGGGTTAAATTCCAATTACTCGATGACCAGCACTACCTTGGCGTAGTCGCCGGTACGCTGGTCGCGTATCCCGAAGAAATCGTCCTCGTCGATTCGCTCTACATCGGCCTCTTGGGCAAACAGTTCTTCGATCACTGAGCTTAACTCGGTGAACTTGCTCATTGCATCCTCCTTGTTGTCGAAGTGATAGCGGTTGCTGCCGCTTTCGCTCTCACTGGCATACTCGTAGTAGACGATGTATCTCTTCATTGTGTTCTGTTTTTATGTTGTAAGGCTTTAACGATTACCTTAATGACAGACTTGTATTTGTTACTTATTGCAAAAATAGTAAAAAATAGTGAGGAAATAAAGTTGTTCAACCCAATAGGGCTAAATAACCGATTTGAGTTGAACTAAATTGTGCGGGATTTTTGTTACATAATTCGGTTGATATTGTATGAATACACCTGCTGGAAATAGTGGTTTTTGCTTTCTTTTACTTAAAAAAGTATTGTTTATATTTGTTTAATTAACTTTTTCTTGTAAATTTGTGAAATTGTGGAACTAAGAATTCTGGATTACTAATAACTTTTAATACCATTTGCTTATGAAAAGATTTTTACTTACTTCAATCGCTTTGTTGCTATTGTCATGGCTTACGGGTCATGCCATAGAATTTGATGTGGGCAATCTGCATTACAAGACCTATACGGGCGAAACCATGGAGTGCACGGGACTCTCGACAGCAGGTCAGAACGTTGCCACTGTGACTGTTCCCGGCAAGGTGACCTACGGTGGCAAAACTTATCGTGTGCGTGCTGTGGGTGTTGAGGCCTTCAAGGACAATAAAAAGTTGACCAATGTCAGGCTGGGGTGGGGCATAGAGTTCATTTTCTCGCGTTGTTTCAGCGGTTGCTCTAACCTGCGCGTGGTGTATGTGCCCAGTTCAGTGAATCAAATCAATAATGATGCTTTCAAGAATTGCACCTCGCTTACCGGGTTCTACTATGCCGGTGAAACGCCACCGAATGTGTCGGACAATGTGTCACCATTCTCCGGTGTGAGCAATTTGAATATTATCGTTTCAACACAAGCCGGTAGAGTCAATTTTTCCAATAATACTGTTTGGAATAGTTTTGGCGGCATAGTCAGTTATAATGGTGGCCTGGCTCACGACTTCTCATACGAGGGGATGACCTTCGTGATTACCAGTGGATTGGAATCTGTCAACGGTTATTGTACGCTTGTGGGGGCATTGAGCGGTACTACCGCAATCAATCTTTCAAGTTCGGTTATAGATAGGACCAATCAAGACTACGGTGCCGGTTCAGGTTATTTCTGCATCATCAAAAAAGTGGCTGATTATGCCTTTTCGGGTAATTCTACAATTACGAGGATTGGTTCTTCGGGCGACTATATGACGTCGGTCGATAAGATTGGTTTCGGAGCATTCTCCAATTGCTCGGCATTGACGTCTATCTACATTGATGCCGATACGCTTTCAAACAATGCATTTGCCGATTGCACCAAACTCACTACAGCCCAACTCAGTCTGGGGTCGGGTGACGCTGGCGGGGTGAAGCGCATAGGCCTGTATGCTTTCTCGGGTTCCGGTCTCACTTCGGTTACCATTCCTGCCAGCACTAAGTACATTGGCACGGGTGCTTTCCGTGATTGCCCTTCGCTCAAGCGCATCGATGTGAGCTCCGGCAGCACCTCCTTCAAAGGCTCTACTTCGGGCACACTGTTTAACGCAAACTATTCTACCATTGTCCAGGTGCCCGGTGGTGCCACCACGTTTGGTTACACCGATGCCACCACTACCATCAACGACCAGGCGTTCTATGGCTGTCGTGGGTTGAGTTTTGTGGATATTCCTTACGGGATTACCACCATTGGCAACTCTGCTTTCAGCAATTCAACCATTACTACGCTCAAGATACCATCGTCGGTCTCTTCGTGCCACACCAATGCCCTCCAAGGACTCAAGAAATTGCAGAATCTTTATTTCAACTTATCAACAATTCCAACCTATCAGGGCTCTACCATTCTTGTTACTGATATGAATAGCAGTGCCGTGCTCCATGTGCCCCAGTTCAAGAAGAGCAATTACACCGGCAATTCGCACTGGAATTCTGCCTTTGCATCGATCGACGAAGGCGGTTATGACATTGAGTACAATAACATGTACTACACGGTGACCTCGACCAACTCCTATACCGACTCCTATGTGCAGTCAACTCCGGTCAATGGCACCGTGCGTATGGTCAAGGGACGCTATATCAACACCACGAATGTGGCGGGCATCCTCACCATTCCTAACAAAGTGGATCATCGCGGCAAATCCTATATCGTTGATGAACTTGCCACCGGCTTGTTTAAGAACTTCAAGAATCTTAACCGAGTCACCGGCGGTGATGGTGTGAAGTATATCAATCCGCAGTGTTTCTATGGTTGTACCAATCTGGAGTATTGTAACATTATGAATCCCTATTGGATGGGCGACTCGGTGTTCTATGGTGCAACAAAACTCATTTCACTGAACCTGGGTGACCGGCTTTCGCAAGTGGGCAAGAGCTGTTTCCGTGAGACGGCACTCACTTCGCTCATCTTCCCACCTTCGCTCCTTCGCATCGGCCAGCAGTTTGTCATGAATGCGCAGCAGCTCGATACTCTTGAACTTTCACCCAATCTGTTGGCGATTCCTGAACGTGCTTTCCAGAACTGCTATGCCAAGTATATTGTGATTCCTTATGGTGTGCCAAGCATCGGAGCCGAGGCTTTCCGCAACGATGCCGGTGGGGCAACGCATGTAGTGGTTATCCCCAGCTCAGTCACTACCATGAGCAGTCGTGCCTTCTATGGTGCCAAGAACATTGAGGCCATCTACCTCAATGTGCCTCACAGCGTGTTCAAGACGGTGAAGACCGACTGGGAGCGCTCGTCTTCGATGGGAGCATCGGGCATCTATGATTGGTCGGGTGTTAACCTCTATGTGAGCGCAGGGCAGTTGTATAACTTCAAGAACGACCCGGGCATCAAGGCCTGCTTCAATGCCTCTAAGATTAACTTGGGTGCATTTGACTTCTGCATCAGTAAAAAGTTTATGGAGAACTGGTATTTGGGAACCGTTGTCGATAAAAACAGCAAGACCGCAAAATATGTGTATTCGGGCAGCAAGAACACCTTTACCGGAAAGTTCTATGCCACATCGACCGAAACCGACTATCATACAGGCATAGAATATACTATGGTTGCTTTCGACGACAGTTGTCTCATTAATCGCACCGGGCTCAAGGAAGTTAACATTCCTTCTACGATTAAGCGAATTGGTAAATATGCCTTCTGCAACACAGGCCTTGAGGGCGAGATCAACCTTCCTTCGTCTGTCAATTTCATTGGTTGGAAGGCCTTCTATGGCTGTCCAAAACTGAAGTCGTTGTTCATCAATAATCCCGATGTGGGCGATGTGGAGTATGCGTTCTTTGGCGATAACGACACCTACTTCAGGTGCTATGTGCCGCTCTCGCAACTCTATCGCTTATGGAACATTTGCACATGGTCGAGCAATAGCATGATTAATGCTTACTACTACCTGCGTCCTTATTTGAAACCCAAAACCCAATGGTCGGCCATCTCTTGCTTCCGTTCTCTTATATTCCCAAGCGGTTTGGAATGCTATGTGGTGAAGCAATATGATGCCAGCAAAAAACAGGTTACGACCGAAAGGGTGACAAATAATATCTATAATGATATGGGTATACTTGTCAAGGGCAACGTTGGTCAGATTTATAGGTTTGATATTGATCCTGAGGTCTCCAATAGTCCCACCGACTTGTTGCAAGGTCCTCCGGGTGGAGCACCATTTATGGCAAACTCCACATCTTCGACCGATATGTATGTGTTCAACAGCAGCACCCGCAAGTTCGACCGACTCAATGGCACCCAGACCATTTATTCAGGCGACGCCTTTATGCCGCTTCCGGTTAGTGTTTCAAACTCGGTGGCCAACATCACGGTCGACATACTTAACACTGCCCTCAAGGGCGACGTGAACCGCGACGGTGCGGTCAATGTTACCGATGTGACCACACTGGTTAACATGATTCTCGGTGTCATAGCCAAAGATCAGGAGTCGGCCGATGTTGACAGCAACGGATCCATCAATGTGAGCGATGTTACGGCACTCGTGAACCTCATCCTCGGCATTTCGTAATTGATTATAGCGGGGCCGGCATGACCGGCCTGCAGCTTTGCTAAGCCGATATTCTAACAGGGTTGTCCTCATACAGGGCAGCCCTGTTTTACATTATAACACAAGTTTCTAAATTGGCTCTGCCCCTTGAGAAAACTTGAGGATTAGGGATAAAAGATTAGGGATTATGGGAAAGTTTTGGAAAAATGGTAAAAAATGCGTGCGATGGGGTGAAAATTGACTTTTTTTGGTTAAATTTGTAGTTTGGTTACCGACCTCATTATATGAGCTATCATGTGCGAGGTTGATAGAGAGAATGTTAAACAGAAAGTATTCAGAAAAAGTTCAAGAAATATGAAGACCTATTTAGTGACAGGAGCTGCAGGCTTCATCGGTTCAAATTTCGTGAAATATGTGCTAAACCGCTATGGCGATGATGTGCGTGTTGTGGTGCTTGATGCGCTCACCTATGCCGGCAATCTGGCATCGCTTGACGAGGAACTGAAATTGCCGCAGGTGGAGTTTGTGAAAGGCGATGTGGCCGACCGCGAGACGGTGACTCATATTTTTGAGACGACCGATGTGGACTATGTGGTGAACTTCGCAGCCGAGAGTCATGTGGATCGCAGTATCACTAATCCGCGGTTGTTTCTTGAGACCAATATCTTGGGTACGCAGAATTTGCTTGACTGCGCCCGTCAGGCGTGGTTCGAGGGCAAGGATGAGCAAGGCCGCAACCGCTACAGCGAGGGTAAGAAATTCCTTCAAATCTCGACCGACGAGGTTTACGGCAGCCTGCCCAAGGACTTCGATGAGCCGCAGCCTTTGCAGGTGAGTGAGCAACTGGCTCGGGTCATTGCTCACCGCACCGACCTCAAGACCTATGGCAAGCGCTTCTTTACTGAAGAGTCACCGCTGGCACCGCGCTCGCCTTACTCAGCCTCCAAGACCGGAGCCGACCTCATTACGCTCGCTTATCACGAAACCTACGGTATGCCCGTGAACATCACGCGGTGCAGTAATAATTACGGACCTTATCACTTCCCTGAGAAGCTCATTCCGCTCATCATTAAGAATATTCTGGAGGGCAAGCCGCTGCCCGTCTACGGCAAGGGCCTCAATGTGCGCGACTGGCTCTACGTTGAGGACCATTGCAAGGGTATCGACATGGTGTTGCGCGGCGGCCGAGTGGGCGAGGTGTACAACATAGGCGGTTTTAACGAGGAGGCCAACATCAACATCGTGAAGCTCATCATTGCCACGGTGGCACGCATCATGCACGCTGAACCGCAGTATAGGCACTTGCTCAAGTGTCCGCTCGAGGCGGTGAGTGAGGACCTGATTACCTTTGTTACCGACCGTCCCGGGCATGACATGCGCTATGCCATCGATCCTACCAAGATTGCGACCGAACTGGGCTGGTATCCTGAAACACCCTTCACCGAGGGCATTGAGAAGACCGTGCGTTGGAACCTTGATCATCAGGACTGGGTGCAGAGTGTGACCAGCGGCGATTACCAGAAGTATTACGAGCAGATGTATGGCAATCGCTGACTTCTTGATTTGAAAAACGATTCATTTATATATTTAGATTGAAAGAACTATGAAAGGTATAGTACTCGCGGGAGGTTCCGGCACACGGCTCTATCCCATCACCAAGGGGATTTCGAAGCAGCTTGTCCCCATCTATGACAAGCCCATGGTCTATTATCCCATATCGGTGCTCATGCTTGCCGGCATTCGCGACATTCTCATTATCTCCACCCCGCAAGACCTGCCCATGTTTGAGCGACTGCTGGGTAGCGGCGAGGAACTGGGTGTGCATTTCAGTTATGCCGAGCAGCCCCGGCCCGAAGGACTGGCGCAAGCATTCATCATCGGTGAGCAATTCATTGGCGACGATGACGTGTGCTTGGTGCTGGGCGATAACATCTTCTATGGTCAAGGCTTCACCGGAATGCTTAAGGATGCCTTGCAACGCACGCGCGAGACAGGCAATGCCACCCTATTTGCCTATGCCGTGAAAGATCCTGAGCGCTATGGCGTGGTGAATCTGGACTCGCAGGGTAGGGCGCTGAAAATTGTTGAGAAACCCAAGGAGCCTGAATCGAACTTTGCCGTCACGGGTCTCTACTTCTATCCTAACGATGTGGTGCGTGTGGCAAAGAATGTGAAGCCCTCGGCTCGGGGTGAGCTTGAAATTACCTCGGTCAATAACGCCTATCTGGAGCAACAACGCGTCTATGTGCAAACACTTGGACGCGGTTTCGCTTGGCTCGACACAGGAACATCAGAGTCAATGCTCGACGCTTCCAATTTCATCCAGACCATCGTCAATCGGCAGGGTGTGCAGGTGGCTGCACTCGAGGAAATTGCCTTCCGCAAGGGCTGGATTGACAAGGATCAGCTCCTGGCGCTTGCCAAGCCTCTCAAGAAGAACCTCTATGGTCAGTATTTGATGAACCTTGCCAAGAACGGCATCTAAACCCGACATAACGCGCTATGACAAGCTATGAACCTCACTTGATAAACCTGCCCAGAATATGCGATCCTCGAGGCAACCTCTCGGTGATTGAGGGCAATGAGCACATTCCCTTCGACATCAAGCGTGCTTACTGGATCTATGACGTGCCCGGAGGCATGTACCGCAATGGCCATGCGTTCAAGCATCAAGATGAGTTCATCGTGGCCTTGTCAGGCAGTTTTGATGTAGTGCTCAACGATGGCAAGCAAGAGACGCGTTACCACATGGCGCGCTCTTACTACGGCCTGTATGTGCCCCACATGACTTGGCGCATGATTGACAATTTCTCGACCAACTCGGTGGTGTATGTGCTGTCGAGCGAGAAATATGATGCCGACGACTATATTGAAGATTTTAAAGAATTCATTCAACTGAAAAATGGCTGAAACCCCGCAACTGCACGTCACGACAAGCATTGACGACTGCCAATTGATTAAGCTTGAACGCCACCATCATGAGAACGGTAACCTCACCGTCGTGGAGGACTGCAATGAAATTCCCTTTAAGATTAGGCGCACGTTCTACCTCTATGACATTCCCGGAGGCGAATCGCGTGGCGGCCATGCACATAAGACACTCTATCAGTTCATTGTCGCCATCAGCGGTAGCTTTGAAGTGGCCGTTGACGACGGTAAACGCACTCGGGTCTATGTGCTTAATCGCCCGTATGAGGGCTTGCTTGTGGTGCCGGGCGTGTGGAGTACGTTGCAGAATTTCTCATCGGGCTCGGTGTGTGCCGTGCTTGCGTCAGATGTCTACAACGAGAGTGACTACTATCGCGAGTACGAGGAGTTTTTAAAGTCAAAATCAACCGCTGAACTATGAAACACTATCCATTTTTGAATCTCGCTCTTGCCAACAAGCCCATCATGGAAGAGCTGAAACAGGCCGCCTGTCAGGTGATTGAGTCGGGGCGATACATTAACGGCGAGCAGTGTCATCTCTTTGAGCAAGAGATTGCCCAACTGTGCGAGGTGAAATATTGCGTGGCGGTGAGCAACGGGCTGGATGCCCTGCGACTCATTATTCGCGCTTACAAAGAAATGGGAGTGTTGCACAGCGATGAAAAAATTATTGTGCCTGCCAACACCTATGTGGCATCGGTGCTCGCAGTGTCCGACAACGGCATGAACGCCACCTTGTGCGACATTCGCGACGACACCATGAACCTCGATTCAGACTGCATTGAGAGCCTGCTCTCGCCCAGTGTCAAGGCCATTATGCCGGTGCATCTGTATGGCACTCCATGCTGGGACGAGAAACTGATGAACATGGCTCGGCACTATAACTTGAAGGTGATAGAGGACAATGCGCAGGCCATAGGGGCGCGAAGCGGCATTCCCGGACTTAACGGCACTTGTGCCACAGGTGGCTTGGGACACGCAGCGGCCATCAGTTTTTATCCCACCAAGAACCTGGGCGCGCTGGGCGATGCCGGCGCGGTGGTAACGAACGACAAGCAACTTGCCGACACGGTGAGGGCTATCGCCAACTATGGGTCGGACTACCGCTATCACAACATCTATTTGGGACTCAACTGCCGCATGGACGAGATTCAGGCAGCCATGCTCAGAGTGAGCCTGAAATATCTGCCTGCCGAGAATGAGCGGCGCAATGCGGTGGCGCGTGCCTATTGTGAGCACATCAGCACGCCCCATGTGGTCACTCCGTGTGTCTTTGAAGATATGACTCAGGTGTGGCATCAGTTTGTGGTGCGCGTCAAGTCACGCGACCACTTCCGTGACTACCTTAAGCAACAAGGTGTTGACACCGATGTCCACTACGCTACTCCGCCGCACTTGCAGCCCTGTTACCGCCAGTTCAAGTCTTACAAACTTGCCAAGACCACTGCGCTTGCCAACGAAGTTGTCAGTCTGCCCATCGCTCATCCCATTACAGTGCAGGATGCAATCGATATCTCCAACATCATCAACGAATATAAGCCTCAATCATGACGCACACGAAAGCACCCATCGGTATCTTTGACTCCGGTTTCGGAGGGCTATCTATTTTGCGCGAAATTCGCAAAGTGTTGCCGCAGTACGACTACATATTCTTGGGCGACAATGCCCGTGCGCCCTACGGCACTCGTTCGTTCCAGTTGGTCTATGAGTTCACGTTGCAGTCGGTCAACTACCTGTTTGCTCAGGGGTGCCAGTTGGTGATTCTTGCCTGCAACACAGCCTCGGCCAAGGCGTTACGCACCATTCAGCAGAATGACCTACCGCACATTGACCCCACCCGGCGTGTGCTGGGTGTGATTCGTCCCACTGTGGAGAAGGTGGGCGAGATTTCGCGCACAGGCCATGTGGGTGTTTTCGGAACTCCCGGCACCATTCAAAGCCGGTCCTACGATATCGAGATAGCTAAGATGCACCCCGGTTTCAGCGTTTATGGTCATGCCTGCCCCATGTGGGTGCCGCTGGTCGAGAACCGTGAGAGCGATGGTGATGGGGCCGACTATTTTGTCAAGAAAGACGTGGAGGCATTGTTGTCGCAATGTGCCGACATTGACGCGGTGATACTGGGATGTACGCACTATCCACTGCTGATTCATAAAATTCGTAAGTACATGCCGCCACACATTCAGGTTATTGAGCAGGGGCATATTGTGGCCGAGAGCCTCAAGGATTACTTGCACCGTCATCCCGAGATGGAATGCCGATGTTCTCAGGGCGGTAGCTGCCGCTATCTCACCACCGAAGACGCCACACGCTTCTCATCGCTGGCATCGGTCTTTGTCAATGAGGAAGTTGCGGCGCAGCACGTCACTCTCGCAGCGAAGTGATTGTGAGATATTAGTTCTCCGCCATCCGTCATCCGTTCTCCGCCATCCCGCCGTAGGCGTTCCGGCGTTCTCATTCTCAAGGGTTATAGTAATCTTTGCAGTAGTACGACAGGATTTGCTGCGCTTGCCGATAGGCAGCCTGCGCCGGTCCGTCGGGGTCAAGGTCAATGGCTGCCAGGTAGCTATTCATCGCTTTTCCCCACTCGCCACGCTGGCGGTAGGCATTGCCACGCAGGTAAAAAGCAGTAGCCAATTGTTGGCCGCCGGCACCGCCATGCGCCGCAAGCTCATCGACTGCGGCAATTACTTCGTCAGTTTGGCTCTTTTCGAGCATATCCTTGATTTCATCGATGCTTTTCATTGCTATTGTCGTTTTAGGCAGGTAATGTTCAGTTATTTGTTATTGAACCAATGCGTTCTTAATGGCGGCAATCACACGCTCCACGTCTTCATCGGTCACCATGGGGCCGCTGGGCAAACACAATCCGCACTTGAACAGTGACTCGCTCACGCCGTTAACGTAGGCGGGCGCTTGGGCATAGACCGGTTGCAGATGCATCGGTTTCCAGAGCGGACGACTCTCAATGTTCTCGCGGTCCAGCGCCAGTCGCATTGCCTCGACATTGCCATTGGGTTCGCAATCGGTATGAGCCTGTCCTGTGGCATGAACTACTCCGGCTGCTCCACCCACAGCACCTTCAATCGCTTCTTGATACACACTGTCCTCGCCCTTGATATGCAGGCCCTTGTCAAGCACAATGGTGCTGAGCCAGAAGTTGCTGTCGCAGTCGGCATTGGGGTTGCCGTGGAAGGAGATGCCGGGGATACTGGCAAATGCTTCCTCGTAGCGCTTGGCGATGCGGTGGTGGTGCGCGATGTGCCGGTCAAGAACGGTCATTTGTCCGCGACCGATGCCGGCGCAAATGTTGCTCATGCGGTAGTTGTAGCCCACCTTCTCATGCTGGTAGTAGGGGTAGGCCTCGCGAGCCTGGGTGGCGTAGAACATGACACGCTGCCAAGTGGCATCGTCGGGGCAAATGAGTGCGCCGCCGCCACTGGTGGTAATCATCTTGTTGCCGTTGAAACTCAACACACCATAGCGTCCGAAGGTTCCCACCGAGCGACCGCGATATCGTGAGCCGAATCCTTCGGCGGCATCTTCCAGCACAGGAATCTCATATTTTTGAGCAATGGCCATGATGCGGTCAATTTGCGCGGGCATACCATAAAGATACACGGTAATGATGGCTTTGGGCTTCTTGCCGGTCTTGGCGATGCGGTCGGTGATGGCTTGTTCCAGCAGGTCGGGATCCATGTTCCAACTGTCGGGCTCGCTGTCAACAAACACCGGCGTGGCCCCCACATAGGTTACCGGATGGCTGCTCGCGCAGAAGGTGAAACTCTGGCAAATGACCTCATCGCCCGGACCAACGCCCAAATCCACCAATGCCAAGTGGATGGCGGCGGTGCCTGAGCTGAGCGCAACCACTCGCTTGGCGGCAAGGGCTTCGTCGGTGCAGTCGGCGCAACCTTTCACAAAGTGTTCCAAGTCGGCCTCAAACCCGTTTACATTAGGACCCAGGGGCACTACCCAGTTGGTGTCAAATGCCTCCTTGACAAATTTCATCTCTTCACCTGTTTCGCTCATGTGAGCCAAGCACAGCAATATGCGTTTATTTTGTTTCATTGCAACTTGATGGTTTCAGTTAAAGTGTCTGTCACTTTTTTGACAGAATAACTTGCAAAGATACCATTTTTTTACCACATATTGTGCGCTTGTGCCCATAAAACTTTCTTGCGAGACAATTTACGGGCAATCTCGGGCCAGAGGGTGCTATTCAGTCGGTTTTTGATGGGCTGTTTTATACGATTGGTTTAGAGCTAATTGTAATAATTCAGTGAAAAATATTGGCAAAAAACTTGCACGGTTACAGGAAAAGCGCTAACTTTGCACTCGCATTTTGAAAATGCGCTTTGTTTTTAGTGGTAATGGCGGGATAGCTCAGTTGGTTAGAGCGTCGGATTCATAACCCGGAGGTCTCGAGTTCAATTCTCGATCCCGCTACGTGCAGAAGGGGAGGTCAGTAAGATCTCTCTTTCTGTTTTTTTATACTAAAAATGGTTTTTATGAGGTGGCGTATCGTTTTTTTTTGTAATTTTATCAATTCAATTAATTCAATGGTTGTATGAAAAACCCGATTTCGCTGATTCTCTTAATCTTAACTGTAGTTATAGCAGTGGGGTGCTCCAATGGTGGCAAGACCTCAGGCGATGCTGAGCCCACTGTTACGTTGTCGAGCACCAAACAGTCTGATACGCTCTCGTTCCCGTTGAGTAACGGCAATAACTGCAAGGTGCTGGTCGATGTTTCAGTCACTTATCCCAAAGCCTTTAAGACCGACAAGGAGACCGCTGCATTGCAGCGCTTGTTCATCACCACAGTGCTGGAATGTCCTGATTCTCTTGCCATGGCCGACGCTGTGAAGCAATATACCGCGTCCATCTCAAGCCTCAATTCCACCGATGGGTCAGATGAGGACTATGCCGAGCAGGAGGAAGACCTTATTCCGGTCGAGAAGATTCAAATCAGCGTGAATATTACCACCGCATTTAATCATCATGGTGTTATCACCTTCTGTAAAGAGGTTACCTACAAGCGCAACGATGTGATGACCTCAAAGATGCATCGCTACTATAACCTGGACTTGCAGAGCATGAAGCCTGTGGATTTGACTATGTTCCGTGACGATGCCATCAGCGATGTGTGCCAATTGCTCAAAAACAAATTGATGGAGCAGACCCACACGCACAACAACGATGAATTGAACGAACTGGGTTACTTCAATATTGATAATTTGACGGTGACTACCAACTTCTGCTTTGACGATAACGGCATCACATGGAGTTTCCTGCCGCAGGAATTGGCAGCCGATGCGCTTACCGAGCCGCGCATCACTATCAGTTACGATGCTCTCAAGCCACTGGCAGCCGAGGGCTCTATTATCAATCGTTTCTAATTAGTGATATCAAGCAGTAATGAATGCCATAATACATTATTTCCCGGAGCTTTCAGAGCAACAGCGAGAGCAGTTTCAGGTGCTTATGAAACTCTATCCTGAGTGGAATGCTAAAATCAACGTTATTTCGCGCAAGGACATTGACAATCTTGAGATCAACCACATTCTGCACTCGTTAGGGCTTGTTAAGTTTGTGAAATTCACTCCGGGTACCACTGTGCTCGATTTGGGCACCGGAGGCGGTTTTCCCGCCATTCCGCTCGCCGTTTATTATCCGCAAGTGAACTTTCATCTTGTTGACCGCATAGGCAAAAAATTGCGTGTGGCTCAGGATGTCGCTCAGCAGGCAGGCTTGACCAATGTCACTGTGCAGCATGGCGATGTCAAGGAGGTGAAAGGGAAATTTCATTTTGTCGTGAGCCGTGCTGTTATGCCGCTGGGCGAGATGGTGCCGCTTGTCAAGAAACTCGTTGACACCGGCAATCAGCAGAATGCGATTCCCAATGGCTTGCTTTGCCTCAAGGGTGGAGACCTTCAGGCCGAGCTCATGCCATTCAAGAAGCAAGTGCTCGTTGACGAGCTGAGCAGTTACTTCAGCGAAGAGTTCTTCAAAACTAAGAAAATTGTTTATCTGCCCTTGTGATTGCCGTTGCCTTGGGCCGACTCAATGCGGCAAAAAAATGAAAATAATTAACACACCATATTACTATTAAGAGATGAAAATATTTTTTATACAAACGAAATGGAACTTCATTTTCCTGTTTCTCGCGACACTCGGCAGTGTGCTGCTAACCGGTTGTGACGAAGAAAATGGACTGCCTTACTACGATGACAATTCATTGGACAATCCCTATCTCTTTTCTGATGGGTATGAGGATAAGATTCAGCACCCTTATACACTGTCCACTCCGCTCACCGACTGGCTGTCGATGGTGCGTGACGAAGTGAAAGTGTGCAAGTTGAGTATACCCGGCACCCACGACAGCATGACCGGCATGGGATTCTACACTCCAATTGTCAAGTATGTGTCAAACATTATGGCCATTAGCCAAGTTTCGACTTTTTCAGAGCAGATGTCTAACGGCATACGTTTCTTTGACTTCCGCCCTGTTGTGGCCATCGACACGCTTGCCAAGAACCCCGAAGACCGTCAAATCATGCGCCTGGCGCACGGCTTTACCGAGGTGAATGTGTCGCTCGAGGAATCTATCGACTGGATGCAAGAGTTCCTCAAGTCTCACCCCACGGAGTTCTTCATCGTCAAGATTCAAGCCGACAACGGTATGGAGAGCCAGCAAAACTGGGTCATCCTGCTTAACAAGGTACTCTCGAAGGCCAAGTATGACGGACTGTTCGTCAAGAGCTGGCATCCCGGCATCACTGTGGGCGAGATGCGCGGCAAGATTTTGTGGCTTAGCCGCTATGACCTGCGTCCGGTCAACACCTCGTTCCACTACCCGGTAGCCTACTGTGACTGGCCCGATGAGGACCCCGACGTCGACGAGGAACTCCACCCCGACCGCCAGCGCAGCTGCGCCATCTACAACATGGAAGACCCGAGCATCAAGGCAACGCTCTACAAGCAAGACTACTACAAGACTACGAACGAAAAGCGCATGGCCAACAAGATTAGCACCGTGCTCGACATGATGAAGAGTGCCCGTGAGGCAACCGCAAGCGACGAGGACATTTGGATTGTGAACCATTGCTCGGCCTATACCGAGGTTTCGGCACGAGGATACATCACTAACGCCTCAAACCTGCATCCCAAGGTGATTGAAAACCTGCTTGCCAACGAGGGCACAGTGGGCATCATGCCCATGGACATGGCGTGCCACGACTATGTGCACTGCATCATCAATGGTGGCACTCCCTACACCAGCGACTACCTCTATGGCTTCTACCCGCTGAGTCAGTCGCTGACCAACCTGCTTGTCATGTCAAATAAGAAATTCTTTAAATAATCAATATGCTTTGCAATCGTTATGAAAAAGTTTAGACATTCCATATCACCGTTTTGCCGTGTGGCAACGATAGCAGCCGCAATAGCGTTGTTGATGCCGTCACTGGCTGCACAAGAGAAGAAAACCTATGAACTTCACAGCGAGAACGGCATGTTGAACCATCTCTCCGTTGGCCTCCAGACCGGCTTGGGCGGCGTGGGCATTGATGCGGCGATGCCCTTGCATCGCATGGTTACCGTGCGTGCCGGTTTTGTGGGTAATATGCTGGGCGACATCAAGTTCAAAGCCATCAATACCGCAAGCGAAATCACGCAGGTGCAATTGGTCGAGGACGATGCTATCAAACAATCTCAAATGATTGACAAGGTGGAACTCGCCCTGAAGCCGCGCTTCTGGAACGCCTTTGTCATGGCCGAGGTGCATCCCTTCCCGACCCCATTCTACTTTGCTGCCGGCATCTATGCGGGTTCTCGCACATTCTTGCACTTCCGCAACACCAACGAGGGCTCACTTGAGTCGCTCTATGATGCCAACCAAAAGGTGCAGGACTACAACACCATGTACCACACCAACTATCCGCCCGTGGGACTCAAGTTTGGTGACTATGTGTTCACGGCCGACGAGAACTACAACATCGACGTGAAGATGAAAACATGGGCAGTAAAACCATATCTGGGTATCGGCTTTGGACAAAGCATGGCCCGTCACCACCGCCTGAGCGTCGCTGTCGATGCGGGTCTTTTGTTCTGGGGCTCGCCCGAGTTTCAGTTTAACAATGGCAAGAAAATTAAGTCGACTTCAAAGGAATCAGGCATCACACACTTCATTTCATGGTTCAGTGCTTACCCCATGATTCAAGTGCGACTGGCCTACAAGATTTTCTGATGTGTGCACACATTTACCCCAAATCGGTCAAAAGGCGACTAAATGAGTTTTTTAAAGGTCTATTTATGACCGATTTGGGTTTACAATATTTATTTCACTATAGTTTATATAGTTTCAATAGTTATGAACATATCAAGATTTGAAGTCAATCCTTTTGGAGAAGTTACTTATATCCTGTGGGATGAAACCTCACGCCAAGCATGTATTGTAGATCCCGGTATGATGCGCGACGACGAGCGCGACATGATTGAGAACTTTCTCGCTTCGCATCATCTCACACTGCAGTTTGTGCTGCTCTCGCACATCCACATTGACCATGTTACCTCGGCTCAATGGATGGCCGACCGTCATCATGTGAAAATCTATGCCAGCCCTGATGATGCCTTCCTTGCAAGTAACCTGCAATTTCAGGCACAAATGTTTAATCTCAAGATAGCGTTGCCTAATTTGAAAACCGAACCGCTTACAGATGGCGATGAGATTACGCTTGCCGGAGAAAAAATACAAGTTATCGCAACCCCCGGACACACGCCCGGATGTTTGTCGTTCTATTTGCCCGAGAGCGGAATTTTGGTTTCAGGCGATACGCTATTTGAGGGAAGTGTGGGTCGCACCGATTTGCCGGGAGGGAACTTCGACCAGCTCATCACCGGCATTAAAGAGCGGTTGCTCACCTTGCCGGGCGAAACGGTTGTAGCCCCCGGTCATGGTCATACCACGACCATTGAGAATGAGCGCCTCTACAATCCTTTTCTTGCTTAATCCTAATGACCGAATTGGGTTAATCAAACCAGGCGATTGCGTGTGGCATAGTACTCGTCAACGATTTCTTGCATCACTTGGCTCACGGTTTCGATTTCGCGGCCTTTGAACAGGCTCGCTACTTGGCCTATCTCAAGTTCGCCGTGTTCAATGTCGCCCTCAAAGATGCCCAGTTTTGCTTTGCCTTTGCCCACAATCTCACGCAGTTCGTCGGCACTGGCTCCTCGATGCTCGGCTTCTTGAATTTGTTGCATGAGAGCGTTGTTAATCAGTCTTGTAGGTGATATTTTTTTGAGTAAAAGTTTAGTGTCGCCTTCATTCAGATTCAAGCATAATTTCTTGAACGCTTCGCTTGCCGAGCTCTCTTGTGTGAGCGCAAAGCGAGTGCCTATTTGCACCCCTTCAGCCCCCAGTGCCTGAACTGCCACAATAGCGGCGCCGGTGGCGATGCCTCCTGCCGCAATTAGGGGCAAAGTAGTGGCTTTGCGCACTGCGGGAATGAGGCACAGCGTAGTGGTCTCTTCGCGGCCATTATGCCCTCCGGCCTCAAAGCCCTCGGCAACCACCGCGTCCACCCCGGCGTCTTCGCACTTGGCGGCAAAGACCGACGACGACACCACATGAGCCACCTTGATGCCGTGCTCGTGCAGCCAGCCGGTCCACTTCTTGGGACTACCGGCACTGGTGAAGACGATTTTTACGCCCTCGTCGGCAATGATTTGCATTACTGTCTCTATTTCAGGATACATCAGGGGAACATTTACTCCGAAGGGAAGGTCGCCGCAGGCTTCCTTGCACTTGACAATGTGCTCCCGCAGTGTGTCAGGGTGCATGGATCCGGCGCCAATAAGGCCCAAACCGCCTGCCTTGCTCACGGCAGCAGCCAGACGCCAACCGCTGCACCACACCATTCCGCCCGCTATCACGGGATACTTGATTCCGAATAATTCTGATATTCTGTTGCTCATATTTCTTGTTTTTGTGATTTTCCACAAAGATACGAAAACATTTTGATTTAGCCTCGCATTTGCATATCATTGTTGAGTTCATTAACTTTGCAGAAAAATCAGTGCATCCCAATGAGTGACTTTTATAAAACCGTGAAAGGAACATCGCAAGGTCTCTACAAGGAGAAGATGAGCAAATTTATCTCCTTTGCCGTGCCTGTGGCAACGGCCGAAGAGGCTAAGGCAGTGGTCAAGCGCTATGCCAACGAGTATCACGATGCGCGTCACTGTTGCTGGGCCTATATGATTGGGACCGAGCGCAATGAGTATCTGTCTAGCGACAATGGCGAGCCTAGTGGCACTGCCGGAAAACCCATTTTGGGACAAATCAATTCCTTTGAACTTACGAACCTCGTGATTGTGGTGGTGCGTTACTTTGGCGGTATCAAGTTGGGAACATCGGGACTCATTGCTGCCTATCGCGAGGCAGCGCGGCAAGCCATCATAGCCGGCGAAATCATTGAGTGTCACGAACAGGCCACAATCTCCTTCAACTTTCCTTATCTGGCTATGAATGATGTGATGAAAATCATTAAAACCGATGATGTGCGGGTCATTGAGCAGCACTTTGACAACGACTGTGTGATGACCATACAAACCGATGCCGACAAGAT
Source organism: uncultured Bacteroidales bacterium (assembly GCA_946412245.1). Lineage (GTDB taxonomy): Bacteria > Bacteroidota > Bacteroidia > Bacteroidales > Muribaculaceae > Sodaliphilus. Next base: position 11,250 of record CAMKGM010000001.1, on the reverse strand, counting down.
GTCCGCCATCAAGTCGCGCCTGCTCAACATCCCGGGAACAGCTTTACTATAGTGTAGCCCCTTCAGGCTTTTCGCGGCTCAAACACTAACCTGCCACGACAGTGGCTCACTCCTGTGCTGTCGTCAATACTCAGTACGCAATTTTGAGGGTTGCTGCCGTCTACTTTCACCATGACTGTCTCACCATAGCGTGTTTCTTTCATGAAAGCAATCTCCATTCGTTGCACTTGGCACGTATCATAGGTTTCCAAATCAAACTGGTTAAGCATCAACTCCAGGTAGCGAATGGTGTTCACATGGCGATTCAGGTCGCATTCCACATAACCGAAGGTGTGTTCCACCGACCTGGTTTCCTGCTGCAGCCTCAAGCGACTTTGTGCTGCAATGGGGCATTGACGTTCCGAGATGTTTTCGCGAATGTAGGAAAGGCTTGAGATATCCACACTTTCGCGCGTGGCAAGATTGATGACCACCCACACTGTGCGTGCGTAGCCCAGTGTTTCTCCGTCAGCGCCTTGAATCTCCATGTTGCGCAGCGAGAAGTGGCGGTTATAGTCTTCAATCCAGGTGGTCAGGCTATAAGCTTCGTTGACGCGGGGATAGCGTTTCATCTCAATGGTGACGCGTGACAGCACCCATGCCTGATTCTCTTGGATAAGGTGGGCATACCCTACGCCCCAGCTGTTGGCATGTAGTGTGGCAATCTCAATGATGCGCGACATGAGTAGCGGCAATGGCATCTCCAATTGAGGATTGCATTCGCCTGCGGTCAAGTGATACTGTTGTGTGAATTCTTTTAGCATATAGTGTTGATTTTTGTTGTCATTCTGTTGGTTATGGTTTTTCGCCGATTTGAGCCTTGACCTCGGCGGTGGTGCTATGGCGCACGCCGTTCAGGTCCCATAGGTATTGGTTGATATCGGTGATGGGCATGAAGCGCACGTTATCAAAACGCTCAGGATGCAGTATTCGAGTCACCACCAGCCGCTGAATGTCGGTCTTGTCGCACTCGGCGTGCTTGTAGCCCAGCGTCTTGGGGTCCTTTCCCGGGCCATTGCTACTCCAGTACCTCACCTTGCCGTCGGGCGAGAAACCGGTGAAAATTACGCTATGTCCGGCCTCTTGATCTTCACCTTTCACACCGTTATAACCCACGATGGCGCCGCTGTCGCTGGGTTTCTCGCGGTTGTTCTTATCCCAGAAAATCTTGAGGATGTCACCGGGTAGCATCTTGCTCCAAATAGGGTCGTTGCGCCATTCGTCGTCGGTCATATATCGTTCGCCGGCGAATTCTCGATTTTTCTCGCTCTTGGCGCCACGGTAGGCGCTCATGCTGAATCCTGCTTTCAACTCATGGATGAGCACACCCATCGATGGCCCGTTGGCATTGGCTCGCCCCCAGAACCCAACGCCGTCGTCTTGTCCCACACCTTGTGTGTTCAGTTCATCGGCTATGCCCACGCAGGGTTTCATGTTGCGCCAGGCCTGACGTGAAATCTTGCCCTTGCAATCCCACATGGTGAGCGCTTTGACCAGCACGGCATAGGTGGCGATGGAGCAGAACGAGGGCTGCGCTTTGTGGCAGTCGAAGTATGGACGCGAATCGGTCGCGCTCATCACAAATGCGTTGTGAAGACCTTGCCATGCGGTAGTGGGGTAGTCGGCTGTGGGTTTCCCGCCGGTGTAGTAACCGCCAAATTGCGGAAACGAGTCGATGGCGGCAAGCAGCGTAGCCTGCCACTGTCGGTTCACTTGCTGCCGGTGCGGTTTGGCTTGAAGCGATGCCGTGGCCACAAGCACGATTGCGATGATGAGTGTTACTCTTTTCATTTCTCAAACGTTTGAAACGCAACCCCAAAGTTACGCATTTTTTTATTCCTGAATGTTGCTTTACCACTATGAACGTATTTTTTTTACTTTTGGCACAATAAAAACCGGTATTTACTCGTTAGTCAATATTTAACGAATGAAAAAAGTTATGTTCAAAATATTTGGTCGAAAAAACAAGAAAGAAGAAGCAAAACTGTTCTATAATACCGACATGCATTGCCACATCATGCCCGGTGTGGACCATGGATCGCAGTCGGTAGAGGATTCGCTCGCTATGCTTCATGCCGAGATGGATATGGGCATCAGTCGTGTGATTCTCACACCCCATGTCACTGCCGAGACGTTTGAGAATACACCCGAGTCGCTCGCACAAGGCTTTGCCACCCTCAAGCAAGCGGTTGAAAATGAAGGGCTCGATATTGAGCTGCATTATTCGGCTGAGTATCGCATTGACGAGTACTGGACCGATCAGTATGCAAAAGGTGCTGTGGTACCCATGCCCGGCAAGTATCTCCTGCTTGAGAACTCGTTTGTACAAGAACTGATTAGCATCGACGACATGATGTTCGACCTGATGAGCAGCGGCTATAAACCCATTTTGGCTCACCCTGAACGTTATAGCTACTATTATCAGCGTCACTCACGCTATGAGAAGTTGCACAACGCCGGCGTGAAATTCCAGATCAATATCCTCTCACTGGCCGGCTACTTTGGTGGTATGGCGCGCGAGAATGCCATGTGGCTCCTTGAGCACAATCTCGTTGACATGCTGGGCAGCGACATGCACAGCATGGACCATGCTGATATCATCCGCCGCTATATCAACAGTAAGGAATGGAACAAGTTGCTGCCCCGTCTGCAGGGCCGCATCATCAATGACATTATCAAGTAAACGACGATTATTGCACTGCGAGTGAGAATGAGGTCTCGTGTCCGTTCTCGAGGTATACGCCACGGAATCCGGCCCCGTTCCACACACCCGACAGGGTGCCCAGCAACTTCGAACCGTCGTAGACGCTCACATCCAGTTCGTTGCCGTTGCCTATGCCCAACATCTTGAGTGGGTGACCGTCGGCCCAAGCACCTGTGCCCGTCACGTTCTGTGGGTCACGAAGGTCCAGTTTCATGCTGATGCTGCGGTTGCCTATGTTGCCGGCGAGCGATACCACCGGCGAGGTGGCCTGTTTCTGCTCCCTGCGGTTGTGTCGGGTTTCTCCGGCAGTGGGCGTGGGGTCTTGGAACGGGTCAAGCATGGCTCCAATTCCTCCGGCGAAGAAGGGGTCATTCATCATCTCATTCATCATGCTGTCCATGTGCGCCATCTCAGCGCGCATCATTGAGTCGGCCTCGGCGCCGGTGTAGGTGCGCACGGTCACGTTGCTCTGCACCGAAGGTTCTTCATTTGGCGCGTTAACAGTGATGCGGTGTTCCTCAGATATATCTGATTTCTTGTCGCTGCCACATTTTGTGAGCACCAGCACCAGCAGGCCCACCAGCGCCACTGCTGCGATGGCCACAATCCACCATGTTTTCTTTGATGCGTTTTTGCCGCCATCAGGCTCCATGTGCGGTATCGGTGGAATGTTCACATCTTTCTCGGGTTCAATTTCCGGAATGGGAGGGATATTGTCGTTGTTAAAGTTTTCCATTTTCGTTCAGTTTATTCTCGTCTGAAATGACACATTGCTTGAGTTGTAACGAGCCTTCTTGCCACACGGCATTCACTTGAGTACCAAGAATGTCGATGGGGTTGGCGACAAGCTCAAACTCGCGCACAAATTTAATCTTTATTTTTTCAATCTTGAAGATGTCTTGCAGCAGTGCCTTGTTCGCAGCACTTGGTTTCACGATAAAGTATTTATAACCCACCGGCATCACACCCATGATGTCGTCGCGCGAGGCGACCGGCTCGCTCATCAGGTCAAAGCCCGTAATGTGCACCATCAGGTTGTTCTCGTTATTGCCGTCAGGCATTGGCTCAACGTTGAGCGTGAATGTGATGTGATCCAAATCCTCGGTTGCCACCCGTTGCATCAGCGCCTGCAGTTCGTGGACAAACTCGGCGTGTATTCCGCCGGGCTTGAACGTGAGCGTTTTCAGCTTCAGTTCGTCGGTCTTGGCGGGAATCAGGTTGCGTTGATATGGGGTGATCTGCTTCGTCACAATCACCTCCTTGTCCTTAGCCTGCATGAATCCTGCGCATGCAATAGCCAGCAACACGACTGTTATTATCTTTTTCATATTCCTTGTTTTCAGTTATTTACTGCACTTGATGACTACAGCCCAAAAGCTTGGCAAAGCTGCAACTTCATCGTGCGTTGCAAATATATTCATTCGTCACCGAATTTATTTCATTACTCATCTATTTTTAAAGAAATTTAAACAATAGGCAGGCATATAAAAAAATGAAAACGCTCCCCAATCAAAGGGAAGCGTTGCCATGATAAGTCTAAATGAATTGCGGTTGCAATTATTTCTTGCGGTTGCCATAGCGGCTCAAGAACTTATCAACACGACCGGCGGTGTCAACGAGTTTCTGCTTGCCGGTGAAGAAGGGGTGCGAAGTGTTGGTGATTTCAAGCTTAACCAGGGGATAAGTCTTGCCATCAACTTCAATAGTTTCCTTCGTGTTCACTGTTGAACGAGTGATGAAAATCTCTTCGTTCGACATGTCCTTAAATACCACTTCGCGGTAGTTGTCGGGATGAATACCTTTTTTCATTTTTATATGAGTGTTTAAAATTTTACTAAAAAAGCGGCGGTGGTAAACGCCAAATTTCTGTAATGGCGTGCAAAGTTACGCATTTCTTTTTGAACTGCAAAACTTTTTCACGACCAAAATTTGATTTTGTCGCGATTATGCTTCGCTTTTGGTCGATTCGGTATTGCCGTCACGCCATTTTTGCCAGCTCTGTGGCGGTCAAGGCAGCCAGACGTGCGTTGTTGAGCACCAGCTCAATGTTGGCAGCCAGACTGTCGCCACCGGTCAGGTCCTTGACTTTGGCAAGCAAGAACGGGGTAGTTTCCTTGCCATGAATGCCCAGTCGCTGCGATTCGTCAATGGCCTCGTCAATGGCCTTGTTAATTACATCGGCCGGCATCGAATACTGTTCGGGAATGGGGTTGGTGACAAGCATGCCACCCTTGAGACCCATGGCCATCTTGGCATTGAAAGCTGCCGCCAGCTCTTGTGGTGAATCGATGCGGTAGTCAACCTTGAAACCGCTGTGGCGTGTGTAGAAAGCGGGCAGTTCTTCAGTTCCGTAACCTATCACCGGAACACCTTTAGTTTCAAGATACTCCAGCGTGAGACCCAAGTCCAAAATTGATTTGGCACCTGCGCAAATCACCATCACAGGCGTTTGTGCCAGTTCCTCAAGGTCGGCACTGATGTCCATGGTGGTCTCAGCACCACGGTGCACACCCCCTATGCCTCCGGTGGCAAACACCTTAATGCCGGCCATGGCGGCAATAATCATGGTTGTGGTCACCGTAGTAGCGCCGTCTTCGCCTCTCGCCACCAGCACGGGCAGGTCACGGCGCGACGCTTTAGTCACGGCCTGGCCTTTCTTGCCCAGGTACTCGATTTCATTGGCCGTGCAGCCGGCTTTGAGCTTGCCGCCAATCACTGCGATGGTGGCTGGCACAGCGCCGTGGTCGCGAATGGTTTGCTCCACACGCAGGGCGGTCTGCACATTCTGCGGATAGGGCATTCCGTGCGAGATAATGGTCGACTCAAGAGCTACCACGGGTTTGCCGGCTTCAAGGGCGGCTTTCACTTCAGGTGAAATGGAAAGATATTGATTCATTGCTTCTTATTTTAAGTATTTCTTAATTTCTGGATTCACAGTGTTTATGCTCAGTAGCGCGGCGATGGCAGCCTGTTGTCCTTGCTCCAGCACTTGCTGGGGAGGCAGTTTCAGCAACTGTCCGTGCACAATGCCGGCCACAAACGCGTCGCCTGCTCCTGTGGTGTTCACAACATTGATTCTCTTGGCCGGAATGCTGCCTCGTGTCAGTTTGCCGTTCGGTTGCACCGCGCCATAGGTCGCGCCCTTGCTACCTTGTGTGATGTAAACGATATCCACACCCATTCTCACGATTTCAGCTACGGCATCCCACGGGTCAACTTTATCGCACAGCACCGCTGCTTCGTGCTCGTTGAGTTTCAGACAGTGCAACCGGTGGCCGGCGCTTTGCTCCAGTGCTTGGATAATGCGTGGTGTCTTGGCGGTACTCACGGCATCAACTGTCAGCGGAGCGGTACAGTGGTCAAGCAAGTAGGTGAGGGTGTCGGAGTTTAAATTGGTGTCAGCCACAACCATTGCCGACCGGTTGATTTGCTCCATGCGTTCAGCTAAGAATTCAGCGCTGATGTGATTCACAATGTCATTGTCGACAACGGCACAGAGCATTTCGCCCTGCGGATCGTTCACGCACAGATACACACCGCCCGACTCGCCTTCAATCACTTGCGAGAGACTCAAGTCAAGCCCTGCCTCGCGACAGGCCTTGACGCACAGTGTGCCCAGCGGGTCGTCGCCAAACGCGGTCACGAAACGCACCTGGTGACCAATCAAGTGCAGGTTCAGCGCCACATTGTGCGCCACACCGCCGCAACTCACCGTCACCTTGCCCGGAATGCTGTCACCGGGCACATACTTGCCGGTCATGCTCCCTGCCAGGTCCAGATTGGTGCCGCCTATTACCGTTATTGTCTGTTGTTGCATCGCTCTTAAATTGTGGGTTGACTGATTGTTTCAGTGCGGGTATATCCTTGCAAAGTTACAACAAGAAATCGGATATTCCAACCTTTTCGGCCTAATGACCGATTCGGGTTAAACCCAATTCAGTCATTCGGGTTTATACTCATGAGGAATTTGCCTCATTTCAGCACTCAACGAGCCGGCGTGTGAATGTCCACATGCCGGCTCGCTTTCAGTTGTATTTCAGATAATGTGTGTTTCGGTTTATTTCAGACCCATCTTCTTGGCAATGGCAGCGGGGATGGCTTCCTTGTTGACCATGATGTCAAGAGTCTTGCCCAGGAAGAATGCCTCGCTCACATAGAAGAAGCCGTGATACAGTTGGTTGGTGTCCCAGCTGTTCTGCACCTTGAAGTAGCGGTTGCCCTCCTGGTCTACGGCCTTACCCATAATCACCATGCCGTGGTCATCGGTAGTCTCCTTGGTGTCGAACCACTCCTGACGCAGTTCTTGAGTGACTTTGATTTCCTTCATGGGGCCTTTGATGTCCCACTTCTCGGTCTCGCGATCCTGGTCGCTGAGCTGAGTCCAGCGGTCCATGTCGCTACCCTTGAGGTCGGGAGTGTCGGCAATGTCGGGCAGGATGGCATAGCCCTTGCGCCACTTCATTCCCTTTTCGCTCACGTCGGCACCCCAAGCCACGGTGTAGCCATGGTCGATGGCGTAGTTCACAATCTCGAGCAACTCTTCCATGGGCACGTTCTGGTAGTTGTACCACAGCCAGTTGTCGGCCACCTCAAGCACGAAGGGCTTGTAGAAGGGGTGATGTGTGAACGAAGAAATGCCAATGTAGTCGTCCATCTTGATGGGCAGCGAAGCAGCATAAGATTGAGGAGTGTAGGTCTTGCCTTCATACACGAAGGTCTCGGGCAGCTTGCCCATGTAGGCGTCAAGAATGCCCTTGAAACCGTCAATCCAAGAGGGAGTGAGTTTTTTGAGCTTGCGCTGGTTGATCACGCTGGCGTAGCCGCTCAGGGTAGCGGTGAGCTCGGCGGTGTTAAACTTCTTGTCGCCGTGGGTCATGCCGGTGTACACTTCGTTAGGCACCATGCCATATTTGTCCCACACGTAGTTCACGTCGTCGGCAGCGCCGCCTTCGGCAAAGTTAACGGTACCGTCCATGCGGATGTATTTGATGGCCTTGTCGAGGTAGCAGTGATAAACCACGAAACCTTCGCTCAGGTGTACTTCCTTGCCGGTTTTGCGCAAGATTTCACTTTCAAAGAAGGTGTTGGTTGAGTAGCACCAGCAAGTTCCGGACTTGTTCTGATCCTTGACGGGAGTTGTCTTAACCACTTTGGTGTCAGTGAACTTGAATCCCGTGCTGTCAGGGATTACAACTTTGCTGTCGGCGCTGGCAACGCTGAAGGCTGCGGCGGCAACAAACAGGGTAAAGAATAATTTCTTCATAATGGGTTGTTTTTGTGTATTGTTTGGTTTTTTGAATAATTAGTTTCAAAAGATACCACAAATTTAGCACAATTCTCGCTTATACACAAATTTTTCACTTTCATTATATATTAATAGGTGTGGCTTACTTACTTTTTGAGGTGCTCAGGCTCCTCTAATCTTCAGGCTTCTAATGCTTTGAAGATTAAAAGCTTGAATAAAGAAACCCCTGCCCGCACAGCGTGGGGCAGGAGTCCTTGTTCAATTCTCGTGAACCGCAACAGTGAGAATTGCGATTCAGCTGTTAGTGTGATTTTTATTTCACCACTTTCACCACGTTCTTGCTGCCGTCGGTGTAGGTGGTCACTGCGATGTTAATGCCATCGAAGGGCACGTTGCTCTGCATACCGGCCAGGTTCACATACTTCACATTGGCAACAGTCTTGCCGTTCACGTCGGTGATGGCGGTGGGAGTAACGCTGTTCTGAGTGACAACCATCTTGTAGCCTTCAAAGAGTTCCTTCGATCCGGCGGGAGTTGCCGTCTGAACCAGCTTCACGGTGTAGTTGCCGGCTGCGGGCAGACGGAAGTTGGCACCAGGAGTTACCAGCGTGATTTCTATACCATTGCTAATCAGTTCATCGGTCAGAAGCATGGGGATGTTGTCATTGGGATTCTCATCTTCACCGCCAATCCAGGTGATGCCGCCGTCGGCATTGAAAGTGATGATCTTGAACTCTTGATTAGTGTCTTCGGAATCTTCGAGATTCTGTTCCTGAACATTAATAGTTGCACCGTCTTCAGTAATCTTCACACCATTATTGGTGTCCCAGTTATTGAAGCCACCCACTACGTAGAAGTCAGGTGCTGCAGGAGTTTCAGCCTTGGTCAGTTTGTAAGCCTCAACATAAGCACCGGGAACATAGTGATAAATAGTTACTGAGTTGTCGGTAGCATTTACCTCAGCGTTCACCCAGTTGGCTTGGAAAGCATTGGGGTTGGCGGTGAGGGTGTTTTCGCAAATCACGGTAGGTTCTGTGTCTCCTAATTTCACGATAGCAATACCATCGCGGTAGTTATTAGTGATATCCATGGGATATACTGCATATTCTTCACCGTCCCATACAAAGATCTGGGCGCCATTACTTGCGCTCTTGTTGGGCAGAACGGGAGTGCTTTCAACTGCAAAGTTATCGCCAGCAGCTGCAAGAACCTTAACACCAACATTTGTGGAAGCAACAACAACTCCATTTTCATCTTTTGTTTGCCCATGAGTGCGGTTCACATAGAGCAGACGTTCTTCACCACTAGCATTGATATAATAGTTAATAGGAGTTGACGAAGTTTCGGATACTGAACCATCGATGGTTGCCACATAAGTGTTGTCAAGATCGACCTCGCCATCGGCAATGGTCATAACGATTAGTTCTTTACATCCAGCAGTACTTGGAGCAAGGTACATGACACCATCGGTCATCAGGTCGCCCTTAGCAAAGCCTATGAGGTCGCAACGACCAAATCCAAGTGGGGCATCAGCAGGCAGAGACGCAACGTCGGTAGGCAAGAAGTATTGCTTCACTTGAGTTGGATCATTGGGGTTAACAACCTGAACAGTGGGAGTCTCACCGTCACAAGTCCAGTTGCCAGCCCAACCAGTAAGGATTGTGATGATGTTGCCGGCCTCATCGCGGGTGCAACCAGTGTTTGCTCCACCGGGATATTCTTCGTCAGCAAGACCGCCTTGACCAAACACGACAACCTTTTGATTGGCTTTGTCGTTGATAAAGATTTTGCCGTTCATGCCGAAGCCTTGACGGCAATCAGCAGCACTTAATGTTTGGCTAACATCATGTTTCCACAATTGCTCAACATTTACTTGAGCGCTTGCGCTCATCATCATTGCAGCTGCAGCTGCGAAAAGTAAAAATTTTTTCATTGCTGTTTTTGAATTTTTAGTTAATAATGAAATATATCTCAAATAAAGTTTCATCAAAATCAATCACAAAAATATGGGTTTCCAATTAAAAAAGCAAGAAAAAATATTAAAAATAATGTGTAAAATAATAAAAACTGCTGAAAATGTTGTGAATTCGTCGAAAACTCTATAATTTTAGACTCGTTTAACTCATGTTCATTTGCGCAATATGTTTAAAAAGGTCATTTTGAGGGCGATGATTCCTGTCGGAGTCATGGCCATGAGTACTGAAGCGGCTGCCATGCAGGGCGATCAGCTCAAACGTCCGCTCGAGGCTGAACACGTTACCGCCGCCGGACACGAACTGCTCATGCTTGTACCTAACATTGCCGACGAAATTCAGTTTGCGGTAGGGCAACCGCCGGGCGATGACGATGCTCAGGTGCTGCTGCAAGTGGCAGCGGCATTTACCGGCGAGGACCTCACCACCGTGTGCGGCAATCATGTGGTGGCAGGGACCTTGAAGCATGGCTACAGCGACGTGACCTGCACCGGGCATCTGCTTGTTGCCGGGCACCGGGTGGCCATCAAGCCCAACTCCGAACTCGACGCTTCAATCGCAACAGCGGTGGAACAGGGCGGCTTCCTGTTTCAGCAATGCCTCATTGTGGAAGATGGGGTAGGGCAAGTGGAGCGCATTCCACAGGCCATTCGCGACCGACGGGCACACATCATCTATCGCGCTGCTTGCATCATGGCCGACGGCTCCTTTGCCGTGATTCAAGGCCTGGACAAGATGTATTGCCACGAATTTATCGACGCGCTTGTCGCCCTGGGCGCGAAGCAAGCCCTCTACCTGGACATGGGCACGTGGGCCTACGGTTGGTATCGTGAGCGCAACGGCAGCCCCATCAACGAACTCGCTCCCCACTTCGACAACACCCGCCACCAAACCAACTGGCTCATCATCCGCTCCTACTATTAACCACCTCCAGTTGTAAGTTGCCAGTAGTCAGTAGTCAGTTGTCAGTTATCAGTCTTCAGTTATCAGTTATCAGATGTGAGTTGTGATGCGGTGTTAGACAGGAGGGGGAAGGATGTGAATGTTTTTTTCAAAAAGTTGCACCTATCGGTGTCGAAAAGTCTGCTTCGCAGGAATTTTTAAACTACGGATGAATCTGATTATGCTAATTATTTTGTGAGCTGACGCGCTGAGCGCTAGTAATGCTTTTGGATGGAAGTCGGGAAAGGCGGGAAAACCGGGAAAGCCGGGAAAGCCGGGAAAACCGGGAAAGGTGACTTGTCCTGAAATGGGTTTACAAAGTTGTAAACAAAAAACAGTATTATTAT